>NZ_JBZXVN010000030.1:0-173906 GCF_058892305.1 Pelagimonas sp. | reverse complement strand
CTCGTCGAATTGGGGTAGGTTGGCCCTAAGAACCTCAAAAGCCCCGCAGTCAGTTGCGGGGCTTTTTTGTGCCTTCCGCAACACCCCGCGTGTGCCTACGTCCGATCCTTGGCATGTGACCCCAGCGGTGTGTTTGCTCGGCGGCGGGCCAACGGCCCACTCTCACCCGTCAAAACACCATCTCCGGGTCAGGAATTCTCGCCCATGCGGCCCCGCCAAGATTGAAACAACCCGCCAAATGCACGAAACGCGACAGTTATAAAGAGCGAGACAGTCACAGTATCGGGTCTGCTCAGGTTTTCGGCTTCCGAGTGACTATACCCCCCATGTACCCCCAATGCTCGCGGCGCATCGACAAGGACGCCGCCGACATCGCCACCACATCTGCCACAATGGCCATCTTGCGCCGAGAACATCAGATGTCATAGGCCGGGTTCAATTTTCAAACGTTTACCTCTGCGGCGGACACAAGGGCATGGGCGCTATTGGCGATTGGCAAAACGTGCTTCCTCGTTGCTCGGCGGCACAAACAATGCCCGCATGCCCCACAGATGCAATCCCTTTATATTTAACAACTTAACGGAACCAAACCGGTCAAACGGAATTCAATTGACGGGTTGGACCCCTTAGAAATCCCAAGTTGCACATCCCCTTTACACCGCCTAACCTTGGTTCCAACTCCTTTTAGAGAAAGGTTTGTTTTGCAGTTGGTGGGGAAAATCTGGGGTGCCTTCACGGCTGCGGCCTTGATTGCATTCGCATTTTCGGGGGTGTCTCATGCCGACGCTCCCAAACGCGTGATTTCGTCAGATTGGCAAATTGGCCAGGCTTGGGCCGCCGCCCGGGCGACCCTCCCTGATGTCATAGGCGCCATGGAAAAACGCAATGGCTGGTTTAGCCCATCTTTGGCCTTCCAAGTCGCCTTGCCGGTTGACCATGATACCGAAGTGGAAATGCTCTGGGTCGACAAGATCCGCCGTCATGGCAATATTTTCAAAGCCCGCTTGGCCAGTCATCCGCACTATATGCCGGGCACCCGCATGGGCCATACGGTCGAGTTTTTCCACGACCAGATCGCCGACTGGGCGGTTCAAGCGGTGGACGGCCGCTATTATGGCTACTACACCACCCGCGTTTTGATCAAAACGATGACGCCTGATCGCGCAGCCAAATATCGTGCGTTGCTGGTCGAGAATCCTCTGCCGCCCGAATGGCGCTTTAACCCCCAACAATGAGCCAACACCTCGCCCTAGTTGCCGTTCTCGTCCCGTCTTACCAAGAGGGGCTCGACTTCTTTGTCGACACTCTTGGTTTTGATCTGTTGGAAGACACCGATCTCGGAAATCACAAACGTTGGGTGCGTGTTGCACCGCCCAATGCACAAACCGCATTTTTACTGGCCCGTGCGGTCGGGGACCAGCGACAACATATCGGCAAACAAGGCGGCGGTCGGGTTTGGCTCTTTCTTCATACTGATAAATTTAATGACGATTATGCCAGATTGACCAAGGCCGGAGTGACCTTTGACGCCCCCCCCAGAACCGAATCATATGGGCAAGTCGCGGTTTTTCGAGACCCCTTTGGGAATCGCTGGGACCTCCTCCAGCTGAACAGTTCACCTTCTGATTGAGGCAAGCCGCGCAAATCCAAATTTCTTCCGGTATTCCTGACCCTTGGATACAATAATTACAGGAATACCTGACTGCAGGTTACGTTGCGTCGAAATTATAGTGAGGCCATGGAACATTCAAACCTCACACAATTTCGTGGCTCCGAAGCCACCCTGCCCGCCCCGCTCTTCAGCTTCTTGCAACAGCTCGGAGAGGCACAAAACTCGGGCGAGGTCTGGAATAATTTCAAGAGCCTAAGCAAAGCTTTTGGGCTGCCAAGCGTGACTTACATTCACTCTGGTTGCCCACTTGATCCTGATGTTGACCAAAACAACAGGTGGCATATTTTGTCGACAACAGATGACCTTGTGATCAGAGAGCTGCCGACAACTGCACTTTTGGATCCGTTTTTTACGTCTGAACCCACGCGTGCAAAATCTCTGACGCCAACGCTTGTGCAAATGCGCGCGCCACAGATGTCGGATACCGAACACGCGCGTCAAACTGATCTGCTGACCAAGCTTGGCATGCCTGTTGGGTTGGCAATTCCGTTGCTGTCCGGGGATGCCCACGAGAGCGCCGTTATCCTGGTAGGAACTCGGCGATCCGAGGCGGAATGCAACAGCATTCTCGAGAGGTTCGGCTGTGGTCTGCATTTGGCCGCAATGGCCAGCCATGCCCGTTATTGCGCGTTGTATAAACAGGAGTTTGCCGAACGAGCGCAGCTCACCGAAAAGCAAACCGAATTGATTACATTGGTGGGTGCTGGCCTTCTTGATAAGCAAATCGCCCATCAGCTTGGCATTTCTTTTTCTGCGGTACGTCAACGGCTTGCAGCGGTTCAACACAAAACGGGTGCGCGCAACCGTGCTCATCTTTCGGCGATGGCGATGCGGATTGGTCTGACGCCTGATCCATTGATGGCCAATGTTCATATCGCGGCCGAATAACCCCTCGCCCGCAATCCGGTTGATGACACAGCACAGAAAATCGCCCGGCGACCTTTGAGGTTGTCGGGCTTTTTCTGGTCCAAACCCGCCTGTAAAAAATTTCCGACAAAAATCTACCGGGAACGCCATTTTTTCTCTTGCGCCCCCCTGCTCCTCGGACTAAACCGCCTCCACCGTTCAGGTGCGGGCGTAGCTCAGGGGTAGAGCATAACCTTGCCAAGGTTAGGGTCGGGCGTTCGAATCGCCTCGCCCGCTCCAGAACGAAAACGACAAGATGGTATGCGGGCGTAGCTCAGGGGTAGAGCATAACCTTGCCAAGGTTAGGGTCGGGCGTTCGAATCGCCTCGCCCGCTCCATCTGTCAGTTTTCTCAAATCAAACGGCTTTGATCGACAGCGCAACAAGCGCTGACGCATCAGGTATTTTTGCCTGTCCCATCTCACTAATAGCTTTCACAGCTGACATGAAAAAGCGGGCAAGGTTTCCCCTGCCCGCCGTATGTCTTTTTGCAATACTCTCAGGCTTTTACAGTATTTCCAGAACAACATGCGGCTGGCCATCTGACGTCCGCTCGCGTGTATGACCATTCGGGCCGATCACGGCCTGAACCCGCTGACGCATCGACGAAAAACTATCAAAGCGGACCACGTCCACCGGATAATCCAACCCAAGCGCCACGTAGGTCCAGCCATCGCCGCGATCCTCGCTTGTGACAACGGTCGCCGCAAAGGGTTGCGACAAATACCAGCCACGAACCCGAGCCCCCGTGGTCAACCCCTTCGCTAGGTCAGGCAAGCGTGCCTTACAGGTGTTCCAGTCGCGGAACCCATATTTTTTGGCAATCAACTCAAGCGATTGCCCGTGTGACAACGCGGTGCCCTGAGCCGCTTTTCGGGCGCGTAATGCCTTGGCTTGGGCCTTGGCGGCATTCAATGTTGGCAATGACGTGCTCATGCTTTGCCCTCCCCAACCGGATGGAACAGCCCCAAGACAAAGGGCCCCCGGCGTGCATTCATCATCAAAACGATCACCACCAATCCAACAAGCATCGCTTCGGCAATCGGAGCGGCCAACCAGATGCCGATCTCGCCCATGACAATGGCAAGGCCGATGGTCAAAGGAATCGCAAACAAAAACGGTTTGGACAGGCCAAGCCACGCCGCCCGACGGGCATCACCAATGGCTTGAAAATAGGCGGACACCATCATCGACGGTCCGGCAAACACGAACAACGCCAATGTGATTGGCATGATGCGTTCGACCTCGGCGATGACCGCCGGATCATCGACAAACGCCGCGCCGACCTCATGGGCAAACCCGATCAACAAGGCTTGAAGGGTGCCACAATAGACCAGAGCGCTAACCACCGCGATCTTGATGCTTCCGTTTGAGCGTGCCCAGGCCTTGGCCCCGTAATTGTTGCCGGTGATGGTTTGCATCGCGTGCGACAAGCCCAAAAGCGGCATAAAGCAAAACGTCATGACGCGGGTGAAAATCCCATAGGCTGACACCGTTTCGCTATAGGCCGGGGAATCGACCCATTGCAGCGCCGCAATCACCAAGGCCGATCCCATCGCCACACCGATAAAGGTTAGGCTTTGTGGTGCACCAAGCCCGAGGATACGCCCCCAGGCCGAGGTCATTTTGTGATCAATCAAAGCGCGTGGACGTAGGTGGGTTTGACCGCGCAAACGAAACGTCAAGATGATCGAAAAGGATACGAGTTGCGCAAGGATAGTGCCAATGGCCGTGCCCGCGACGCCCATATTGAAATGCGCAATCAGAACATAATTAAAGCCGATATTGGCCAGCGTGACCAACACGCCAAGGGCCGTCATCAACGCAACTTTGCCTTCGTTGCGCAAAGCATCGAAGTTGACCGACAACACAAACATCAAGGGTGCACCCAAGGCGGTGATCCGAAGATAGGTCATCCCCAAATCGGCAAGCTCTGCATCCCCGGCGGCCAAAAGCCGGACGAGATCCGCGCCGAACAAGAAAAACAACACAATCAAAACAACACCAAAGGTCAGCGCAAGCCCATGTGCTCCGGCAAAATCGGCTTGGGCCTCGTGGATGTCATTGGCCCCTAGATGGCGGGCAAGTCGGCTCGACATACCACTGGCCACCAAAGTCGCCAGCGACACAATCAGCATAAACAGCGGGAACATCAGCGTCACCGCAGCAAGCGCCTCTGGCCCAACGAAATGCCCTAAAAAGAGCGCATCGGCGACCGCGAGCGCGCCGTTGACCGCCATAACAAAGATGATCGGAAGCGCGGTTTTAACGTAGGTTAATCCCAAAGGTTGGGACAAAAACATATTGGTATTGGGGGCAGACATTGTTGCCGTCCTCTTGGTTACAATCGCGCCGGAAACCGGATGTCCGGTAAGTGTGATAGGACCCGCATTGCCATCCGCGCGAAGAAACGTGGAGGTTCGTCAACTATTCTCATGCTGAACTTCACCAAGACATCTGTCTGCGGGTGGCGGGCGTCAGCAGCCGTTTTGCCTACTACTCGGATGTGCGACACTCTGTCAACCCGGTTTGATTGCCGACCTGCAAACGATCAATTTCCCTTTCATGGCCCATACGTCACAGGGCTACACTGCCCCCCTGCCACCCCTTGGCAGCACGCGGCGCGCTTTCTATAAGCGGGCCAGCACATCAAGGAGAGTGTCATGCGTCAGGCCACGATTAGCCGCCAAACCGCCGAAACCGCGATTTCGGTCGAGATTAATCTCGATGGGTCCGGGACCTATGACAACAAAACCGGCGTTGGCTTTTTTGACCACATGCTCGATCAACTTTCGCGCCACTCCCTGATTGATATGACGGTGCGTTGTGACGGCGATTTGCACATCGATGATCACCACACCGTTGAAGATGTCGGCATTGCTCTGGGTCAGGCCATGGTGTCGGCCCTCGGCGACAAGCGCGGCATCCGTCGCTATGGCGATTGCCTTTTGGCGATGGATGACGCGTTGGTGCGCACGGCGCTTGATCTGTCGGGGCGTCCTTTCCTTGTGTGGAACGTTGATCTCCCGACCCAAAAAATCGGGACGTTTGATTGCGAGTTGGTGCGTGAATTCTTTCAGGCGCTAAGCACCCATGGCGGCATCACCCTTCACGTGGATGCCCTGCATGGTATCAACAGCCACCACATCGCCGAAGCGGCGTTTAAATCTGTGGCGCGCGCCTTGCGCGAAGCGGTTGAACCCGATCCACGCAAGGCCGATGCGATCCCATCGACCAAAGGCATGCTCTAGGCGTTGAGCTTCTGGGGCCCTAACGAGGGGCCCCATACTGCCAAATTGGGCAAAATTACCACCCTTGGCGACGCAAATACCACTCCGCAAAAACCAAGTTCGGCAGCCAGCACAGCCAGGCGATGTAGGGGTATGCGGTTTCAAACCCCCAAAACACTTCGCCAAGCGGCAATTGCAGGCGCAATGTCACCGCCGCAAAGGTCAGCGCGGCGGATCGGATGATCCATCGGCGATGATCCGAAATTCGATGGTTCATCGCATGCCAGATCGCCAAGCCCGTGGTGATCAGCCAAGCCACTGATAATAAAAAGAACCCGACTGCGGCAACGGTCCCAGTCGCGGCATAGGGCGCGATGATCAATCCCGCCACCCCCGATATTAGGATCGCCACGCCATAGGCGCGCCCCATCCAACGGTGCAGCTTCAAACGGGTTTGGCGCAGGTTTTGCGACAATTGAAACGGCACCACCGCCAGCGCAATCGGGGCGAAAAAGATATGCGCCCAAAGCGCCAGCAACCGCCCATCCAGATGATGCACCACCCCCGGCATTGAGGGATCAACCCCAAAGACCAAAAACCGCCAAGAGACCAGCGCCACCAAAAGCGACAAGGCCCATAACAGCTGGGACGGGAGTTTTGAAATATACGTCATTGGGGGTGGCTCCGCTGTAATTTGACACTGTAAACTTTCCACTGTCAAAATAGGAAGCAACTTGACGCTGTCAAGGGGGCTGATACTGTCCTCACAAATGTCTGAACTCTCCCCCCCTTCCCCACTTTCTAACAAAGCCGCCCATCACCATGGCAATCTGCGCCCCGCCTTGATCGAGGCCGGTCTGGGTATTCTGATCGAAGACGGTCTGGACAAGCTGACGCTCCGGCGCTGTGCGGCCCGTGCCGGGGTGTCTCATGCGGCCCCTGCGCATCATTTTGACGGCGTCGCAGGCTTGCGCGCCGCCATCGCCCAAGAAGGGTTTCGCATCTTTCGCAACTATATGCTGGATGCGCGCAACAATGCCGGGGCCGATCCTCATGCGCGGTTGCGCGCCATCTGTCGGGGCTATATCTATTTTGCCGTAGATTTCCCGGACCTGTTTGAATTGATGTTCAATAACAAGGTGATAAAGGATGTCACAAGCCTTCCTGCGCAGCCAGACACCGCCAATGGCTATGATGTGCTCAAGGACAGCTGCGCGCCCTTTGTGGCACCGGGCACTGACCCGGTTGTCGTAGAATCGCAAGTTTGGTCGCTGGTGCATGGCTTTGGTAGTTTGATGCAAACCGGGCGCTTTGGCGGCCTGTCACCTGACGATCCCTGCGGCCCGCTTTTTGCACCTGTGATGGCGCTGTTGGATCAACTGCCAGTTTACCGCGAACCGCAATCTGGGGCTTGACCCGGCCCCGGCTTCGCGGCAATCGAAAACCAAGCACGCAACAAAGAGGCCCGACCATGCTGACAGCGATCATCGACTATGAAAGCGGCAACCTGCATTCGGCGGAAAAAGCCTTTCAGCGTATGGCCGCTGAGATCGGCAATACCGAGGTGGTGATCACCGACGACCCAGATGTCGTCGCCAAGGCCGATCATTTGGTACTTCCCGGCGATGGGGCCTTCCCTTCCTGC
This sequence comes from Pelagimonas sp., assembly GCF_058892305.1. Lineage (NCBI taxonomy): Bacteria > Pseudomonadati > Pseudomonadota > Alphaproteobacteria > Rhodobacterales > Roseobacteraceae > Pelagimonas > Pelagimonas sp. Next base: position 166,454 of record NZ_JBZXVN010000030.1, on the reverse strand, counting down.
GCCTCGGCTCTGCGGGCATCGGGCTGTTTTGACGCCATGATCGAGGCGGTCGAAGTCAAGGGGCGCCCGTTCCTAGGGATTTGCGTTGGCATGCAACTTATGGCGCGCAAAGGTCACGAATACCAAGAAACCGACGGTCTGGATTGGATCGACGGTGAAATCGTCAAGATTGAGCCAACCGAAAAGGCACTCAAGGTGCCGCATATGGGCTGGAACGATCTAGTGATTGAACAGGCCCATCCGGTTCTGGACGGTCTCAAAACCGGTGATCACGCCTATTTTGTGCATTCTTATCAAATGCATATGGACGATGCATCGCAACGGGTTGCCCATGTGGATTACGGCAACGACATCACCGCGATTGTTGCGCGTGATAACCGTATCGGGTTGCAATTTCACCCTGAGAAAAGCGCCGATGCCGGGCTTCGCATGATTGCCAATTTCTTGGCGTGGAAACCTTAAACCAAAAAGGCCGCCCCATAGGGAGCGGCCCATCACCTCAAAAACCTTGGGTTACTTGACCCGTGTCCACGTCTGGCTGGAACACAAAAGCCCACCGGCCACACAGCCCTTAAGTTTGATCTTGTTGCCGTTCAACTGCATCTTGCCGATATAGATTTTGTCGTTGGACGGACGCCAAACTTTGCCCTCATAGGCCCCGCCCCCATTCGGCTTCATATTGCGCACCAACTGCTTGCCTTTGTTCGGGGAATTGTATTCGCCCGACCCATTGAACGTCCGCACAATGGTTCCACAAATATTGCTACCGCATGGCGCCAGCTTCACATGTGCATATGCGCCATCATCGGGTTGGGTTTTCCAAACACCTGCGGCTGGGTCTGCAAATGCCGCGCCCGCAACCAGTGTCAGCGCCGCTGCCAATACCAATTTCTTCATATCTCGCTCTCCTCCCATTGAGATCACGCCTAGCTTGACGTGAACGTAACCTTTCGATCAAGCGTGACCCAAGGTCGGCTTGCATGTTTCGTGGCGTCAGATTAAGGGGCAAACAGGCACAAAGATAGGGACGCAAACCATGATCCTTTACCCGGCGATCGATCTCAAAGACGGCAACGCAGTACGACTGTTGCGCGGTGACATGGACAAGGCGACCGTCTTTAGCGACGATCCTGCCGCCCAAGCGATGGAATTTGTCGCGGCGGGCTGCGAATGGTTGCATCTGGTTGACCTAAACGGGGCCTTTGCGGGCGAGCCGGTGAACGCTGCGGCGGTTGAGGCGATCCTGAGCCAAACCAAAACCCCGGCGCAACTTGGCGGTGGCATCCGCGACATGGCGACAATCGAGATGTGGCTCTCCAAGGGGTTGGCCCGCGTCATCCTTGGCACCGTCGCCGTTGAAAACCCCGATCTTGTTCGCGAAGCCGCCAAGGCTTTCCCCGGTCAGGTCGCCGTAGGTATCGACGCCAAAGACGGCAAAGTCGCCACCAAAGGTTGGGCCGAAGTCACCAATGTCGATGCCACCGATTTGGCAAAATCCTTTGAGGACGCGGGCGTTGCCGCGATCATCTATACCGACATCAACCGCGACGGTGCCATGCAAGGCCCCAATGTCGAAGCCACGGCGGCGCTGGCCAATGCCGTCACCATCCCGGTGATTGCTTCGGGCGGTGTGTCGTCGTTGAAAGACCTCAAAGACCTGAACACCTGTGGCGCGCCCCTCAACGGCGCGATTTCGGGTCGCGCACTTTATGATGGGGCCATCGACCTCAAAGAAGCGCTGGAATTACTCAAAGCATAGGTCAGGAATAGCCGACCAGACCGTCTGCACCGGCATCGCTACAACACCATCGAAACCGATTTTCGTTTTGGTGGTGTGTGATCTGGACCGCTGGCATTTATTTTGCCCTCTTGATTGGGGGACTATCGACCTCAAACTGGAAACGCCGTTTCCTGTGTTGGGGGGCACCGGCAATTCTATTTGGGGTCTTTGTGCTCCTGATGCCTTTGGGCGCGGACCACCTGATACGCATAGGGTGTCATGGGAACCTTCTCAAAGGGTGGCATTGCCCTGACCTTCCGTTTCTGGCGGCACTCCTGAATGCATGCCTACGTGCCCGTGCACTCTTCACGACAACAAGTGTAGTCGCAGCCCCTCTCTTCTATCTTTTTGCTTTCCTTTGGGAAATCACCCAACTCTTGGATAGTCGCGCGCAGCGATAAACCCCGAAAAGCGGGACCGTTTGTCACGCTTTCAAACATACAGGAAGCGCCTATCTTTCATCTGAAAGGAAAGCTCATGTTCTCCCAAACTTCCACTTGCCCCCTCCCCGTTTCCAGCGCCTTGCATCAAATGCGCACCCCCGGTGACTTTCTCGATTGCTATCGCGTGACCTCGGACATGGCCCCGCGCGCGGCTGCCGAGATCATCACCGATTTCCCCGGTTGGGCCCAGCTTCTTGTCAAACTGCGCGGGATTGTCACCGCCCCCTTTGGCCTAAAACAATCCGGCCCCGAAGATGTCGACAGCGTCGGCTTCTTTCCGGTCATTTCAGACACGCCGACCGAATTGATCGCTGGATTTGACGACAAACACCTCAATTTCCGCGTGTCCGTTGTGCAGACCGATGGCCATATCCACCTGGCCACATGGGTCTCCCCGCACAACATCGGTGGGCGCGTGTACCTAACTGCGATCCTGCCATTTCACATCTTAATCGCACGGGACGCTTTGGTTCGTGTCCAAAACAACTCCACATCTGGTCCAACACTCTCAGCAACATGACCACAACAAGGTCGCAAGGTCGCCTCTAAAAGGCCCTGACGTGCAAACAAGTTGTGCCACACAACTTGATAGTCTCGGTACAAGGACCGCCTTTGTGTTCACCTTTTTGATCATGCTGACCATTGCCGCCACCGGTCCCATTCTGGCCATCACTATCTACCACTTTCGCAAGCAAACTGGTGCCGGAGCCATCAGCACAGCGACTCAGATCGGCATGGTGGCTCATTGCCTCCTTGTGTTGTCCGCCGTCTACTTCATCAAAACGTCCGGCTGTTCCGGTACCCGCGAAACCGGCATCACCTGCACTGAATATTCCGACAGTCTCGGCACAATCCTGTTCGCGCTCTCAGTCTGGCTCAAAAAGACCGGTCTGGTCGTGTTGCCTGCCATGTTTGTGGTCTATGCCCTGACCTATTTCTATCATCTGGGCAGCGAAGAGGCCCAAACCTAACCCCAATCAAAGACAGATCTAAACACAGCGGCCCAAATCTGCGATCAAAGGCTTTCCTTGCGGGCCTTGTCGGGCCATAAGACCGGCATGTTGAAAACACGTATCATTCCTTGCCTCGACGTCGCGGATGGCCGCGTTGTCAAAGGCGTGAACTTTGTCGATCTGGTGGATGCCGGTGACCCTGTGGATGCCGCCCGCGCCTATGACGCCGCTGGGGCCGATGAAATCTGTTTCCTCGACATTCATGCCACCCATGAAAATCGCGGCACCATGTTTGACGTCGTCACCCGGACGGCAGAACAGTGTTTTATCCCGCTGACCGTCGGCGGTGGGGTGCGCACGTCCGAAGATGTGCGCGCGCTCTTGCTCGCCGGGGCCGACAAGGTAAGCTTCAACTCAGCCGCCGTTGCCAACCCGGACGTGGTGGCCGACGCGGCGGACCGCTTTGGCAGCCAATGCATCGTTGTGGCCATCGACGCGAAAACCGTTGAACCGGGCCGTTGGGAAATCTTCACCCATGGCGGACGCAAATCCACCGGCATTGACGCCGTTGAATTTGCCAAAACCGTCGCCGCCAAAGGCTGTGGTGAAATTCTCCTCACATCCATGGATCGTGACGGAACCAAAGCCGGGTTCAACTTGCCCCTGACCAAGGCGATTTCCGATGCGGTTGACGTTCCGGTCATTGCCTCGGGCGGTGTCGGCAATCTCGATCACTTGATTGAGGGCGTCACCAAGGGCGGGGCAAGTGCCGTTTTGGCCGCCTCAATCTTTCACTTTGGCGAATACACCATCGGTGAGGCCAAGCAACACATGGCTGACGCCGGTATCGCAGTGAGGCTCTGATGTCTGTTCTCCACGATCTAGAAACCACCATCGCCGCCCGCAAATCCGCCGATCCCGACAGCAGTTGGACCGCCAAGCTTCTGGCCAAAGGGCCGGAAAAATGCGCTGAGAAATTTGGTGAAGAGGCGATCGAAGCTATTATCGCAGCGGCCAAAAATGACCGTGAAAACCTGACCTATGAAAGCGCCGATGTGCTTTACCATCTGTTGGTCATGCTGGCGGCGCGGGATATTCCTTTGGATGATGTCCTGACCGAACTTGCCCGTCGTCAAGGCACCTCCGGCATCGCCGAAAAAGCCAGCCGCTGAACTCCTGCCTGATGGGATGGTGGGCGGGGCGTGTTTGCAACGCAAAAAGCGCCGTCCCCATCACAGTTTTGACGAGATAACCCCAGTGGCAAAGCCGCCCATGCGCAGCTCGCCAAACAACCGCTGATACTCAATCTTCGGACAGCGGTTCATCACCACATCAACGCCGTGTGTCTCTGCGTCAAGCGCTGCTTCGGCATGTTCAACACCGATCTGCATCCAAATCGTGCGCAGGTTCGGAAAGACATCTAACGCGTCCGCCACAATCGGTGGAACATGTTCCGATCGTCGAAAGATATCCACCATATCAACGTCTTTGGGACAGTCACGCAGTGACGCAACCACCTCTTGGCCAAATAGGCGTTCGCCCGCATGGCGCGGATTGACCGGGACCACCCGAAACCCTTTGAGGGTCAAGTAACGCGCCACAAAATAACTTGGCCGCACCGGGTTCAACGACACACCAACAACAGCAATCACGCGGGTGCGGGCTAAAACCGTTTTAAGAAAACCGTCTGAATAGCTCATTTCATCACCCTATCCCAAGCCGGTGACAAAAGAAAAGGCGCCCGGGTCACGACCGGGCGCCAGTTACGGAACGAGGGACAGTGAAGGTTTCGCAGGGGTTCCGATCCTGCGTCCTGAACAAAAAATAGGCATTCATGTCACAGTTTAAACCCCTATCAACCTTTTGTGAAAATAAATCTTGCCATCAACTTATTGCGCGCGTTCCAACCGGCGGGTGCGGTTGTTCAAAACTGGAATGAAGACGTTCTGACGGGTCCTCTCCGACACTCCGCTTGCGGCGCAGCAAGAAGAGTTTCCCAAAGCCCTGCCAGGTTCCCACCGATGGGGCGCTTGCATCTTCAGGAAACATGCCTCGCCAGCCTTCTGGCAAATCCAAGTCACAGCGCTCAAGGTTTTCTAGCATCCAATTCAATGGGATGTTGGCCAATGGCCGGGCGTCTTGATGGGCACCGATCATCCCGCCAATGTCGCCATGCGCCCCTCGAAACCACACCTGATCGACGTGTCCTTGATAGTCCTCGCGACAGGTCCAAAGCACCGGCGAAAACGCCATACGCGTCTCATCATGGGCCAAAGCATGAAATCCATGGCGAATCGAATCACCTAACTCATGATTGTGAAACTCATGGTTTTGCACCATGAACCGCCAGATCACCGGCAAACGCAGCCCCAAGGCTTTGACCGTATCCCACACGCCCACCACCTCTATCGGCGCACTTTCGTGACAATAAAGTCCCGCAAAGGCCTGCGCCGATGTCCCTTTGGGCGCATAACGATACAGGCGGTAAATCTGGCGAATATTGCGTTCTGTCGCATGTTCCGCCCTGAGCAAACCGACCTGATCTATCACCCCGGCAAGCGACCGCACCGCATAGGCCCCGCGCGAATATCCGAGCAGAAATATCCGATCACCGGGTTTGTAGCGCGACGCAAGGTACCCATAGGCGCGTCGAATCTGACGGTTGATCCCGCGACCCAACACCACCTCATGGGTGCTTTTCCAATCGCGCCACTGGATGCCTGCCTCATAATACAACGACGCTTGCCCATGAGCATTCAAAAGTCGAAATGTCAGGCCAGCATTGGTTTCTTGACCCCGTTTCAAAGTCGATGCGGTGCCGTCCAGAATGATGACGTGGTCGCGTGGCCCACGCCGCGGCGTCAGCGCGGAATGATCCGAGGCAAAGCGCCGCCGAATCCATCCAAAAAACCTATCAGTCAGTCCTGTTTCCGTCGGCCCTATTGTCTGCATCCCTCAACATTTCCCACACCCTATGCGGCGTGAATGGCATATCCGCCTGTTTGATCCCACGCGCCCAAAGCGCATCTTGTACCGCATTTGCGACCGCCGCCATGGCCCCAACGGTGCCCGCCTCACCACAGCCCTTCATCCCCATCGGGTTGGTGGTCGACGGCACCGCTTCGGTCGCAAAGCGGATCATCGGTAGATTATCGGCGCGTGGCATCGCATAGTCCATGAACGTCGCCGTGAGCAGCTGACCATCTTCGTCATAAACCACATGCTCGCTCAACGCCTGTCCAAGGCCCTGCGCCACGCCACCGTGAACCTGACCTTCCGCCAGCATAGGGTTGATCAGGTTACCAAAATCATCAACAACCGTATATTTTTCAACGGATGTTTCGCCGGTCTCCGGATCAATTTCGACTTCACAGAAATGCGCGCCATTGGGGAAACTGCGCCCGGGCAGCTTGGCCGTGGCCTGCCAAGTTAGCAAATCCTGACGCCTGGCCTCTCGGGCCATCTGAGCGACTTCCAACATCGTGGGCGAAACATTTGACCCTGAAATGCGAAAGCGTTCATCGTCAAAACTGACGTCCTCAAGGTCCGCCCCGGCTTGTTCTGCCAAAAACGCAGAAAACCCCGTCACCATGGCGGACACCGCTTCGAGTGTCACGTTGGTCTGCACCGTCACAGAACGTGACCCGCCGGTGCCACCGCCCCGGGCAATCTGATCTGAGTCACCTTGAACAACCTCAATCATGTCGGCAGGAATGCCGGTTTGATCGGCTAGGAACTGGGCAAACACGGTTTCATGCCCCTGCCCATTCGATTGCGTTCCAACATAAATGATTGCCCCACCCTCGTCGGTGAAAGCGACCTTCACGTCCTCCTCAGGTGCACCAAGAATGCTTTCGATATAGTAACATAACCCCAACCCCCGCAGCTTGCCGGCGTTTTCCGACGACGCGCGCCGTGCCGCAAATCCGGCGATGTCCGCCTCGTCCTCCGCCCGGTTCAAAACACGCTCAAAATCGCCAACATCATAGGTTTCATCGGGGATTGTATCATAGGGGAATTGATCAGGTTTGATAAAATTCAACCGCCGCAACGCTTGCGGGTCGACGCCCAACTCCCGCGCCGCACGATCCATCACCCGTTCGATCAAATAGATCGCCTCGGGCCGCCCCGCCCCGCGGTAGGCATCGACCTGCGTTGTATTCGTGTAAATCCCTTCGCAGCGCATATAGGCGGCCGGAATGTCATAAACCCCCGTCAACACACGCGAAAACAGAAACGATTGGATCATCTGGGCAAATTGCGAATTATACGCCCCAAGGTTTGAGAACGTGTGCAACCGATACCCGGTGATCCGGTTAGCGTCATCAAACCCCATCTCAACCATGGTGACCAAATCTCGGCCCGCATTGTCCGACAACATGGCTTCTGTGCGATCCGACATCCAACGCACCGGGCGCCCCAACTCCTTGGCGGCAAAAGCGGCGACAAAGTATTCGGGATAGACCATGGCCTTCATCCCGAACCCGCCGCCAACATCGGGGTTGGTGACCCGAATGCTCTCTTTGTCGAGATGCATGACACGCGCCAATTCGTCCTTCATGCCCCAAACCCCTTGCCCGCCAAAGGAGAGATGCAACCGTCCATCCTGCCATTCGGCAAAACAGCCGCGCGGCTCCATCGCATTGACGATGATACGGTTGTCGCCAACCTCCAAACGGACCACCCGCGCCGCATTGGCCAAGGCTGTCGCTGTCGCCTCTTCGTCACCAAGACCATAGTCAAAAGCGCGGTTATCGGGGCATTCTTCATGAACTGCCGGGCCGCCAGGCGTCAAATCCATGTGAACCGGCAGGTCGTCATAGTCGAATTCAATCAGCTCAGCCGCGTCTTTGGCAATGTCCAACGTCTCGGCAATCACGACGGCAATCGCTTCGCCCACAAAGCGCACCCGACCCTCGGCCAAAATCGGCCGTTTGGGACGCGGCGCTTTGGACCCGTCGCGCATTGGGGCCGAAGTATAGACCATTGCCGTATCAAGTCCGGCCGCCGTCAAATCATCGGCGGTGATCACCGCATGAACGCCGTCCAAGGCGGTCGCCTCGGACACATCTAGCGATGTGATCTCTGCATGGGCCACGCTGGAACGAAACACATAGGCATGCAGCGCGCCATCCGGGGCAATGTCATCAACGTAACGCCCCTGCCCCATCAGCAACCGAGTGTCTTCAACCCGTGCCACTGATTGGCTTTTTCCGAACTTGTCCATGGAATCCCCTCGCGCAAACGCTTGCCGAGGGGAACTTTAGTACGAATACCCGCCCTGTCCAGAGCGGCACGCCGCCTAGCTGCGCAACGTCACAACTTTATGCGCCCCATAGCCGTTAAACCGTGTGGCTTGCGCCAAAGAATAAGCCCCAATACCATGGAACAAAAGGAAATCTCCCTCTTCGATCCCATCTGGCAGCGTCAAGGGGCTGGGCAACCTGTCGATGCTGTCGCAGGTCGGGCCAAAAACGATACGTTCGCGGGTTTTTGGGGCCGGTTGATCATGTTCATCGGCCAAAAGCTCGACCCGCTCACCGGTGCCAAGATCACGCCACTCGTTCAATCCACCATAAATACCGTCATTCAAAAACACTGCGTCATCAGACACAGATTTCACCCGAAGCGCGAGGGTAAAGGCCTCAGACACCATGCCACGCCCCGGTTCACAGACCAAAGCCGGACGGTTTGCCCCAAAGGACTCGTTCACAGCGGCATCAATCGCAGTGAAGATCCGGGTCAGGTCGGGCAACAAGCCACAGCGATGAGCCGGAAACCCGCCCCCGACATTTAACCGATTAAGCGTCACGCCCGCCTGTTCGGCCATATCGGCGGCCGTCTGGATATAGGCCACCCAAGCCTGCGCATCATGACATTGAGTGCCGGGATGAAAAGTGATCGACGGGATTCCACCACGCGCAGCAACAGCCTTCAGCAAAGCAATCGCCGCCTCCGGTTCCGCACCAAACTTGGAGCCAAAATCATAGGCAGCCCCCTCAACCGGGAGCTTAAATCGAACGGCAACCTCGGCCCCTTCTAACGCGCCAAGCTTGTCCAACTCGCTCATGCGATCCACGGACCAGCTTGTCACACCGTACAAGCGCGCCAAGGCGATTTCGTCCCGCGACCGGATCGGGTTGTGATAATGCAGCCGAGCGTTCGGTAAAACCTGCCGCACCCGCATCATTTCCTCGGGCGACGCTACGTCAAAGGCTTCGATACCCTGATCCACCAAAACCGCCAACACATCGACATGCGGATTGGCCTTGACCGCATAGGTCACTTCGCCGGGAAACCCGGTTAGAAACTCTTGCGCCGTGGCCCGCAGTTGCGCGGGGCGAAAGAAAAAGATCGGCTCATCGGGCTGCTCACTGCGCAACCAAACCTCATGCGTCTCCGCCAGCGGTTCAAAATGTCCCATTTTTCGCGTGTCCTTTGCCTGTTCCAACCAGAATGGGTGTGTTTCCCCTCGAATTCACCTGTCGGAACTGCCAATATGCCTGAAAATTTTTGTCAATCTGTAAGGCCGAAAATGCAAAACGACGAAACAGATCTGAAACTCATCGCGCTGCTGTCAGAAAATGCCCGACTTCCAGTTGCGGATTTGTCGCGGCGCTTGGGCATTGCCCGCACCACGGTTCAGGCACGGATTGATCGGTTGATTGATCGCGGTGCCATTGCCGGTTTCACCCTGCGCAAAGGCGCCGGGTTGCGTGCCCCGGTACGCGCCACGGCCCTTTTGTCGATCGAACCACGCGCGGCGGCGGCCGTGGTTGCACGCCTCAAAACTCTGCCCCAAGTCGAAACGGTTCACACCACCTCGGGCCGGTTTGATCTCATCGTGACGCTGGGGGCAGACACCACCGAAGACCTCGACGAACGGCTCGACGACATCCGGGATGCGCAGGGGGTGAAAAGCTCTGAAAGCCTGATCCATCTCTCTACCAAGATCGACCGCGCCGGATAGCTCCGGTTTTGGCGGGTGTGGGGTGGGCGGGTGGGCACAGCCGTCAAAGGCGGTGCTCTCCGGCGCTTACTCCGCCTTGTCGCCCTCGGCAACAGATTCTTCTGCGATGCTGTATTTTTTGAACAACCCGCCCTGAAACATAAAGAACAAGAACACCGCCGCCGGAAGGCCAAAGGTCTTGAAATACACCCAAGTTTCCGTCGGCATGCTCCGCCAGATAACTTCGTTCAACACCGCCAGCCCAAGGAACAGGCCGGTGACGCGCTTGGTCAGGATCATCCAGCCCTCTTGTTTTAGCGGCATCAATCCTTCCATCACCGATTTCAGATAGGATTGCCCGCGCAGCAACCCAAGGCCCAAAGCTCCGCCAAACAACAGATAGATGAGCGTCGGCTTCATCTTAAAGAACCGCTCGTCGTTGAAATATACGCTTAGCCCGCCGAAAACCACGATCAACACCGCCGTAACCACCTGCATCCGGCTGAGATGTCCGGTCAACTTCCACAACAGACCCGTGGCAATCAAAAACAGCGGGATGAACCCGGCGGTGACCACGATAAACCCTTGATATTCGGTACCGCCAAAGGTGAAGACCTCATCCTTGAGCTTGAGATAGGCGATGAAAAACGCCACCAGTGGCCCGTATTCGAGCAAGGCTTTGAGCTTGGTATTGGCGGCTTGGGTCATAAATGGCGCTCCTTTGAGTTCCAGATAGGGGCTTTACCCGCCAAGCTCAACTACAACGGCCCCCAAAGCGATCAGAGCCATCAAAGCGATGCGCCGAGGCCCCACCGTTTCGCGCAACACCAGCCAGCCAATCAGCGCCGCAAAAACGGTGGATGTTTCGCGTAAAACCGCTGCTTCGCCAACTTTGTCGAGCCGTGTCGCCATCATCACACAACCAAAACTGGCCATAGCAATCCCGGCCCCAACAACCCCGCGCAACATCAAAGGCGGCAAGTCAGGCTGGACTGCCAAACGTCGCCAATGACGCACCGCAATCAGCGGCATCAAAAACCCGTCAATGAAAAAGAACCACGCCAGAAAGGTAAAAGGATTGGCGGTGGCGCGAATCCCATAGGCATCAAAGGTGGTGTAGAGCGCCACAAAGACCCCGGTCGCAAGTGCCAGTAGCAGCGCCGGGATCAGCGTGTCCCGTTCGGTTTCCAGATACAAGTAATTGTATACCGCCAGACCAAAAATCCCGACCAACAGAATTGCCACGCCAAACCATTGCAACGGCTCAAAGCTTTCCCCAAAGACAATCGACGCCCCAATCACCGTGAACAACGGCCCCATGCCGCGCATGACCGGGTAAACAACCGTAAAGGCCCCGCGCGCATAAGAGGCGACCTGAAGCAGTTTGTAGCAGCCGTGGATGACAAACGCGCCAAGGAAGATCAGCCACATATGCGGTTCCGGCCACGGCACGACAAACAACGCAAAAGGCATTGCGATAAGCCCGTACATCCCGTCGATCGCCCCACGAGATAGCCACGGATCATGACGGCCTTTTTGCAGGGCTCCAAAACAGGCGTGCAAAAAGGCGGCCATCAAGGCCAGAACAAGCGCCAATTGGTGCCCAGCCTCTGTGCCTTCGAGGGAAATCAACCAATCGCTCATGACACCCGTCCTGCATTTGGGGGCCAGCCCCCCTCCGCGTGTCGCCGCGGAGCCCCCCGGAGTTTACCTGGCGAGATGAAAATCAGGATTGGTCAAGCCCGGTCAGGGCCGCGGCAAATTCCTCGGGATCAAAGGGGGCAAGATCATCAATCTGCTCTCCGACGCCAATGGCGTGAATGGGCAGACCGAATTTATCGGCAAGCGAGACAAGAACCCCACCACGGGCGGTGCCATCAAGCTTGGTCATCACCAAGCCGGACACGTCCGAGATTTTGCGGAACATATCGACCTGCGTCACCGCGTTTTGGCCCGTGGTCGCATCCAGAACCAACAAGGTGTTGTGAGGCGCATCGGGGTCTTTCTTGCGGATCACCCGGACGATTTTGGCCAGCTCTTCCATGAGGTCCTGGCGGTTTTGCAACCGGCCCGCTGTGTCGATCATCAACAAATCGGCCCCTTCTTCTTGGGCTTTGGTCATCGCGTCATAGGCAAGGCTGGCGGGGTCCGACCCTTCGGGGGCCGTCAAAACCGGAACACCGGCGCGATCGCCCCAAACTTGCAACTGTTCAACCGCCGCAGCACGGAAGGTATCCCCGGCGGCAATCACCACCTTTTTGCCCGCCGCACGGAATTGCGAAGCCAGTTTGCCGATGGTTGTCGTCTTGCCCGACCCATTCACACCCACGACCAGAACCACCTGCGGCTTTGTTGGATAGAGTGGCAAGGGTTTGGCCACGGGTTCCATGATACGGGCCACTTCCGCCGCCAAAAGCCCTTTGATTTCGGTCACGGATAGGCGCTTGCCCATGCGCCCTTCGGCGATATTGGCCGAGACCCTCAAAGCCGTCTCAACCCCCATATCCGATTGGATCAACAGCTCTTCAAGGCTTTCGAGCATGTCGTCATCGAGCACCCGGCGCACTTCTGTGCTCTCGTTTGAACGCCCCAGCAAACGGCCCAAAATACCGGGCTTGGTCGTCTCTTCTGGGGCGGCCGCGACCACGTCTTGCAATGGATCGGACGAACGGACCAGTTCCGGTTCTTCAACATCACCTTGATCGGTTTCTGAGGTTGCGTCTTCCACCGGGTCCAAATCTGGCTCAACGTCTGGAACCACCTCCTCTTCCGGGGTGCCCGTTGCGTCGGGGGCCTCGATGACCTCTGGTGACGCAGGCGTATCCTCCACAACCTCAGGTGCCGCTTTTGGCGCGACGGCCTCTTGCACATTCACATCTGGAGCGGCTTCTTCGCCTCCCTCTTGTACAATCGCATCAAGACCCTCATCCAATTTGGACGAAGATTTGAACAACTTATTTTTGAGCTTGCCGAAAAAAGACATGTCAGAGCCTGTGTATAACTGTTCCCTCCACCTAATACGGCCAGCGCCGCAATAAAAGTCTCAGTTGACGCAGAGGGCAGAAACCTCCTTATGTGACCCTATGATGTTACGCGCGTTTCTTTGTTTTCTCATGCTTGCGGGTATGGCGCAGGCCGACACCGATGAACCCGGCACCATGTGTTCGGACGGGGCCTTTGGTCAGGTGCAATGCATCCGACCCAGCCATTTTGTGTTCGACACCTGTCAGGCGATCGAGGCCTTTGCAAAAGACAGCAACCTTGACCCCGGTTTCTTTGCGCGGCTGATCTGGCAAGAAAGCCGTTTTGACCCCAATGCCCTTAGCCATGCCAATGCGCGTGGCATTGCGCAGTTTATTCCCTCGACGGCCAAACTCCGCGGGTTACGCGACCCCTACAATCCCGCCCAAGCCCTTGAATATTCGGCGGAATACCTTGGCGACATGTCGGTGCGTTTTGGCAATCATGGCCTTGCCGCGATTGGCTACAACGGCGGCGAACGACGCGCCAAAGGGTTGATGGCAGGCACCGGCGGCCTTGCCCGTGAAACCGTCAATTACGTTAAAATCATCACCGGATTCCCCGCCGAGGTTTGGGCGCATAACCCACCCAAAACCCATGACTATCGGTTGCAAAAGGACAAACCGTTTCAACAGGCCTGTTACGAATTGGCGCGCAAACGGAAGTTGTCCAAATACCCCCCCCTTGAGCCACCAGAACCCAAGCTGAAAAAATGGGGGGTTCAGATGGCCTTTGGCGTGACGAAAAAGCGCGCCCTTGCCCAATACAAAGAACGGTCGCGCCGCTGTTCGGCCACGGTCAAAGGTGAAAAACCCGATCTGGTTTGGCAGAAAAGCCGCGCCAGCCCCAAAGGTGGGTATTTCATGGCCCGCATCGGTCGCAATAGCCGTGACAGCGCTTGGAAACTGTGCCGTCGATTGAAATCAAGCGGCTGTATTTGCGCGGTTTATCGTAACCGCTAACCGATCCAGACAAAGCCAATAAACAAAGCAACTTGGGCCGCGTAGTAAAGCCCCCAAATCGCCAAGCCTTGCCCCGGCCAGTGGCGGTTTAGGAACTTTTCCTGCCCTAAAATCGCGTCCGAAGCCATAAACAACAGCGCCCCGATTAGCGCAATCACCTGCCCGGCCCCCATCGGTTGCATCACCGCCGTTGCCCCCATCACACCAATAATCCCTACATAGACAAGAACCGGCAACGCCAAGGCACCAGCCTTGGCTGCGAAAACCGGCCCAAGCCAAAGCGCGATGCCAATAACAGGCACGAGGGCAAGGCTTTGCCAGCCCCCCAACGGAACCAAACCACCCGCATAAAACATCCACGCATAGATCAGATGGGCGGCGGCAAAGCTAAGCATTCCAACGAGAAAGGCGCGATCTCCGGGGCGCGACAAGGCCAGATCACCGATAGCAGACAAGGCCAAACCAGCCGCCAAAACCGGGAAGCCGATCATATGGGACCAGACCGCCAAAGGGGCAATTGCCAGCGTTTTGACGAGGCTCCGTGACCAAGTCAGCGAGGTCAAAAACGGATAAATCACGGCGCAAAGCCCGGACATGATTGCCAAAAGGGCAAAGCTCATTTGGGGGTCACTGGGGCTTGGTGTCATGACTTGTCCTGCTCACATCGCGTTGGGGTCAAAGGAGCCTTTGAAAGACACCAATCAAAACCGCAATGCAAACAGGACTTATGTCATATCTCGTCGGCGAAGTGCTTGATCGTTAGTCGGATCGGATTCGGTGCCGCCTGTCCCAAGCCACAAATCGACGTATCAACCATGGCGTTGCTGAGCTCTTCAAGAAGGTTCTGATCCCAGTGTTCGGCCTGCATCAGCTTGACCGCCTTTTCACAGCCAACCCGGCACGGGGTACATTGGCCACAGCTTTCATCCTCAAAGAACCGCAACATGTTCAACGCGGCATCGCGGGCGCTGTCTTGGTCCGATAGAACCACAACAGCGGCAGAGCCAATAAAGGTGCCATGTGGTTGCAGCGTGTCAAAATCCAACGGGATGTCGGCCATGCTGGCGGGTAACAATCCGGATGATGGGCCGCCTGGTTGATAGGCTTTGAACGCGTGACCATCCAACATACCGCCCGCGGCCTCGATCACATCGGTGATGGTCGATCCGGCGGGCAACAAATGCACACCCGGATTTTTCACCCGTCCCGACACCGAATAATTGCGAAGACCGGTACGGCCATTTTTCTCAACCGAGCTAAAGACTTCTGGCCCTTCGCGGCAAATTTTGCCAACCCAATAAAGCGTCTCAACATTGTGGACCAAGGTTGGGCGGCCAAAGATGCCGACCTGTGCGACAAAGGGCGGGCGATGGCGCGGCAAGCCGCGTTTGCCTTCGATGCTTTCGATCATCGCGCTTTCTTCGCCGCAAATATAGGCCCCGGCCCCACGGCGCAGATCAATATAACCCGGCTCAACGATGCCTGCCTGTTCCAATGCCGCAATCTCACGGCGCAGGATTTCCAAAACCGCCGGATATTCGTCGCGCATATAGATGAAACACGTCTCGGCCTCGATCGACCAGGCTGCAATCAACATGCCTTCAAGGAACAAATGTGGTTCCCTTTCAAGGTGATAGCGATCTTTGAATGTGCCCGGCTCGCCCTCATCACCATTTACCGCCAAATAGCGCGGACCGGCTTCGGCGCGAACAAAGTCCCACTTGCGCCCCGAGGGGAACCCGGCCCCACCCAAACCGCGCAAACCCGAGCTTAGGATGTCCTCTTGCACGGTGACCGGATCACCTTTGGCCCGCAGCTCGGCCAATTCCTTATATCCGCCAGCGGATTTGTAGGTCGCAAAACCCTCGTACTCCGGGATTTTCGGATGGGTGTCCCCGGCTTCAATTGCCGCCAAAATCTTGTCCGGCGTGGCAAAATCAATGTGATTATGGCCAAGCTCAACCGTCGGTGCGGTGTCACACCGCCCCATGCACGGCGCGCGCAGCACCCGTACCTTGGCCGGGTCCATCCCATCTTCGAGCGCTTTTTGCAGCTGCTCGGCCCCAGCCAATTCACAAGACAGGCTATCACAGACCCGAATGGTAAGCGCCGGCGGCGGGGTTTCCGCCTCTTTGACCACATCAAAATGCGCGTAGAATGTCGCGACCTCATAGACCTCGGCCTGACCAATGCGCAACAATTCTGCCAACGCACGCAAATGCGCCGCCGAAAGATGCCCGTATTCATCCTGAACAAGGTGCAAATACTCGATCAGCAGGTCGCGCCGAATGGGACGTCCCCCAATCAGCGCCTGCACCTGCGCCAAAGCCGTATCATCCAGCTGCCGTCCCTTGGGCGTGCGGCGGCCTTTGCCTTTGCCGGATTTCCAAACACCTTTGCGATCATCAAGTGCCATGCGCGTCTCCTAAATCTTGCGCTCACTCTAGCCCGCCGCCCACACCAAGCGCAGATGAAAAACGACAGAAACACACGTATGTGCGCCCTAATTTCCGCCCGAATTCATCCGATAGTGACGCTTGGTTCCGATAGAGGTAGGACAAGGGAGCAAATGGGCGGACATCAAAGGGGGCCGAAATGGGTCGATTTACCGCTGTGACACTGGGAATGGTGGCGTGTTTGGCGCTGGCCATGTTGTTTGGTGGCATGTTTGGCGCTGCGGCCCTGCTTTATATCACCGTTTTCACCTTTTTCATGGACAAGCTGACCGCGATGGCCGCCCCTGATCATCCAGGGGCCGAATTTCCCGCTGGCAACGGCCTGTCCGCTGCGCTTGGCCTGTTGCATTTCCCCCTGCTCTATGGCGGGGTCTGGGCGATCTCCGCATCAGGCCTGACGACGCTAGACAAAGTCCTGATTTTCTTTGCCCTGTCCCTGTTTCTAGGTCAGGTGAGCAATTCCAATGCTCATGAATTGATCCACCGATCCTCCCGCCCGCTGCACCGCTTGGGCGTTGCGGTCTATAGCTCGGTGCTCTTTGGCTTTCATGCCTCGGCCCATGTCCGTGTGCATCACATTCACGCCGCCACCGCACAGGATCCAAATTCGGCGCGACTGGGTCAGAACTTTTATCATTTCGCGGGGCGCGCGTGGGTTGGGGCACTGCGGCAAGGCTTTCGGGCCGAATCGAAATTTCGCAAAGGCAAGGGGCTGCACCCCTACGCCATTTACACCGCCTATGCGGTGGCTTCGATAACCATCGCGGTGCTCATCGGCGGTTGGGGCGGTGTTTTGGCCTTGCTCGGCCTATCTACCTATGCGCAAATCCAACTGCTTCTCTCTGACTATGTGCAACACTACGGCTTGCGCCGCGCCGAAATCGCACCGGGCAAATGGGAACCCGTTGGGCCCCAGCATAGCTGGAATAGCCCGCATGGCTTTTCTTCGGCGCTCATGCTCAATGCGCCGCGCCATTCCGACCATCATTCACATCCAAACCGCCCCTATCCCGGCCTCGAACTCGACCGGGACGCCATGCCTATCCTGCCGCAATCCCTTCCGGTGATGGCGGTTCTGGCTTTGGTTCCGCCGATTTGGCGTAGGGTGATGGACAAGCGCGTGGAAAAATGGGCGGCACCTCGCCCATAGCCCGGTGGCAGGGAAAGCCTGACTTTCGGCATCGCGCCGCTTCTGGCACAAGATGGGCCATGAAACAGATTCTTGCCTCCGTCCTCAGTGCCCTAATTGTCTCCACCTCCGCCCTGCCCGCTTGGGCCGCAGACGCGCTCTCTGCCAGTGACTTCGAATCCTATGTCACCGGCAAAACATTGTATTTCGGCATGGCCGGTCAGGCCTACGGCGTCGAAGAATACCTTAGCAACCGCAAGGTCCGCTGGTCCTTTCTCGATGGCAAATGCAAAGACGGATATTGGTACGAAGAGGCCGGGCAAATCTGTTTCGTCTACGAAGACACGCCCGACCCGCAATGCTGGTCGTTCTTCAAAGAGGGCGAAGGGTTGCGCGCTGTTTTCCAAAATGACCCATCAAGTACCGTCCTGTACGAAGCTCAACAAAACGATGAACCCATGATGTGTCTGGGGCCAGAGATCGGCGTCTAACCCGGCGGGTTTAGACCTCGGCCATGCCCTGCCGTAGATAGGTTTTGAGCGTATCGACCAATTGCGTCTTGCCCGTACCCGCATAGAGGTTGATCCGCTGCGTGCCCAAATCCGGCAAGGTGTTCGACCCGTCGATTTGTTCTAGATACGGCGGTGCGTGCCCCTCAAGTTTGACCGTTACCGCCAAATCGGCGCTCACCGTGGCATCCACCGTGGTTTCGCTATCGGAATCCACGGCCATCTCCCATTCGATGCCCGCCGCATCCAGACGCTTCAAGGTGTCTTCGCGAAACACACACCGTCGGCAAAACGCCACGCGCAGGGGCCGCGTTTTCCAGACCTGCCCACCGGGCGTTCCGACCCATTTGAGCGGCACATTGGTCAATGTCTCGCCGCCGCTGTCCACGCCGGTTTCGGTGGTCAGGATGATATCCGCCTCACCTTTTGAAAACTTCTCTTTCAGGGTGCGGGTAAAGGATGACATCAGCTGAACCTTGACCCTTGGGTGCGTGCGCCCCATGCGCTGCAACACTTTGGGAATGACCGGATACACAATGTCCTCGGGCACGCCCAACACAATGTCACCTTCCCAATTCTGATCGGTTAGCTTGGCATAGGCCTCATCATTCAAATCGACGATCTTTTGCGCATAGGTCAACAATTGCGCCCCCGCTGGCGTAAGCGACACGCCCCGCCCTGTGCGGTCCAACAGTTGCAGGTTCAGCGTTTCTTCGAGCCGTTTAAGCTGCATCGACACCGCCGATTGCGTCAGATTCAAAAACCCGGCGGCGCGGGTGACCCCGCCGGAATTGGCCACAGCCATAAATGATCGCAGGGTGGTGATGTCCAAATTGCGCATAGATCACATTCCTTGATGGAAGACGTCAAAAACATTCGTTTCACAAATCAATCACAGAGGCGCATATACATCAACAACAAACATACAAAACTGCAACCCCATCACAAACTTTGAAGGAGACCATCATGATCCGTGTTGCCACAGGCTTTTCCCCCGCCAAATCCCTGCGTCCCCTGACCGTGCTGCGCAAGTGGTTTGCCACCGCCGAACAACGCCACTCTTTGGCCAATCTGGATGCCGCAGCGCTAGATGACATTGGCGTTAGCGCGACCCAAGCCCAATCCGAAGCCGCGCGCCCATTCTGGGATGCGCCGGACCATTGGTCAAAATAGTACAATTCATGTCAGGTTTAGGCGCGGATTTCCTTGAAATACCGCGCCACATGGCCAATATCTAAACGTGAAACCGTGCATTTGCGCGGCAGGTTTTCGTTACGGAGGCTTTAATGGCTGAATTTGACACGGTCCGCTCGGCTGGCATTGGTGCCCGCTCTGCGACGATCGATGCAGGGCTTCGCGCCCATATGAATAAAGTCTATAGCACTATGTCTATAGGCATGTTGATCACCTTTGCTGCGGCTTGGGCGATTTCTAACCTCGCAGTGACCAGCGACCCGTCGCAGGCGGCTGGTATGGTTCGCCAAGGCACATATCTCACCGATCTGGGCTACGCGATCTACGCGAGCCCGTTGAAATGGGTGATCATGTTCGCGCCGCTGGCCTTTATCTTCTTTGGCTTTGGCGCTGCGATGAACCGCCTGTCCGCCGCTGGCGTACAATTGGCGTTCTTTGCCTTTGCTGCTCTGATGGGTCTGTCGATTAGCTCGATCTTCCTGATGTACACTGGCTATTCGATCATTCAGGTCTTCCTGATCACCGCCGTCGCCTTTGCGGGTCTATCGCTCTGGGGTTACACCACCAAGAAAGACATCTCCGGTTGGGGTTCTTTCTTGATCATGGGTGTGATTGGCATTCTGGTTGCCTCGGTCGTCAACATCTTCCTGGGTTCCGGCATCATGCAGCTGGCGATTTCGGTTCTGGGTGTGCTGATCTTTGCGGGCCTTACCGCCTATGACACGCAAAACATCAAGAATGTTTACATCCAGCACGCTCAGCATGGCGATCAGGAATGGTTGGCCAAGGCAGCGATCAGCGGCGCGCTGAACCTGTACTTGGACTTCATCAACATGTTCATGTTCCTGCTCCAACTGCTCGGCAACCGCGAATAAGCGTTTTCGTCAGACAATCAAACCAAGGGCCGGTCATTGCGACCGGCCCTTTTGTTTTGGAATGCTAGGATATGGGATGAGCGGCCCAGAGGATGACCTAAAACGGCAGCACCGCTTGACTGCCCTCGTGCCCTCGCCAACTCCATAGATTGCAGCCTATCAGGCCGTTTCCAAACGATATTTTCGGAACAGCTCACCATTGTAATCGACGTCCCCGACAAACTCTGCCCCGATCAGAGGCAGCGCCAACAGGTTGCGCCGCGATGGGGGCAAGAGAAAGGTCACATAGGGAATGTGCGGCTCCCTGCGCGCGCCTGTGTGCGCCCCTTGCGCACTCAAAGGGAAGCGACCAAACCACTCAGGGTGCTGACCAAAACCGAAGTCCCAGTCGCCCCGCCTCTGGAAACCACCCCAACCAACATTAGGCCCGGCCCCATTCAGTGTTCGGCCACAGTGACGCGGAATTTGCGCCCAGCAAGCGTCTTCGTTGGCGACAAACTAGCGGGCCTACACCGCGCCTCATATTGAGGAGGGAAAGCACATCGCCAGCTCGCAAGCCCCTTGAGAAAGACCGCGCCCAGCCCTCAGTCCTCAGTCCGCTTCCCTCTGCGCAAACCCAAAGACGACAACGCAAAGACGACAACGCAAAAACCGCGCCAAGGTTTCCCTTGCGCGGCTTGCAGTCTCGGTTGAACCGAAAAAAGGCTTACTTGATTTTGCCTTCTTTGTATTCAACATGCTTGCGCACAACCGGGTCGTACTTTTTGATAACCATTTTCTCGGTCATCGTACGGGCGTTCTTTTTGGTCACGTAGAAGTGGCCGGTGCCTGCGGTCGAGTTCAGGCGGATCTTGATTGTGGTAGGCTTCGCCATGGGTCGTCTCCTGCAACGCTGGGCGATTGCCCACGTGAAAATCTGGAACCTGCCTTTTACTGGCCCCGGCCCCCGAGTCAACCGCTCTATGACAGTTTTCCGACGGAATCTCAGGTAAATCGGTCATTGCACCGCATTGCAGCCAATATTGCTCGGGATTAGCCTCAGCCCAGCTGAAAAAGTGAGAAAACCCATGTCCAAAACGCTCTTCGCAGCTTGTCTTGTTACGGCGGCCATTGCCAGCGCCCCGGCCCTGGCCGACGGGTTCGACCGCATCGACTCAGAAGCAGAGTTTCGCGCTCTGGCGCTTGGTCATACCCTATATCTTGGCGACACCACCGCAACGGTGCATGACGGCGGCACCATGACCGTTGTGTTCAAAGGCAAGACAATAACCGGAACGTGGGAATGGCAGGGCGGCTATTTTTGCCGTGTGTTGAAAAGCTATTCGACCAAGGCCGATTGCCAGCTTTGGGAACATGACGGCACGGATTTTCGCATCACCCGTAACAAGGGCGATGGCCAAGGGTTTGTCTATACCCCTGAGCCGTAAATGCGCGGAAGGCCTATAAGCCGGATTCTGTCCCCCCTTGGGTTGCCCCTTGGGATCGACGACCATTCATCTGGGCCATGTGTTGCCACATGGCTCGTGCTGCCAACCCGAACCTCTCAGGCCAAAGCTGCCCTGTCCCGATATCCGCAAGCGGATCAGACGAACGCGAGGTTCCTATTTGGCATTGCTCCGTGGTGGGGCTTGCCATGCGGGGGATGTTACCAGCCCCCCGGTGGGCTCTTACCCCACCGTTTCACCCTTACCCTGGCCGAAACCAAGGCGGTTTGTTTTCTGTGGCGCTCTCCGTCAGGTTACCCTGCCCGGGCGTTACCCGGCACCGATGCTTTGTAGAGTCCGGACTTTCCTCACCCTTTTGACAAAGCCATTGGGGTGCGGCCGTCCAGCCTTCCGCGCCCGCCCCGCTTACGGGCAGGTCCAAGCGGCGTCAATCCCCCGACAACGGTCATCAACAAGGATTTTGAGGGCGGAAACATTAAGAGAAGATGACCAAGTTGACAGCTGTCAACTCAGCAAGCTTTTCTTAACTTTCAGCGCAAGACCAACGGTTGCGCCAACCATTCGCGCAGGGCCGACCCAACGGCATCTGGTTGTTCCAGCGGTGGCAAATGTCCGGCGTTTTCGATCACACTTAGCTGAGCACCGGGGATAAGCTCTGCCATAAATGTATGGCGTTTAACCGGCCAAATCGAGTCCTGAGACCCACACATCACCAGTGTCGGTACAGCGATTTTGCGCAGGGTGGTCTGTTGGTCGCGACGACGTTGCATGGCGCGCGACTGGCGTACGTAACACTCTGGCCCCAATCCTTGGGCCATATCCGCCACCAGCGCCAATATCTCGGCCCGGTGCGGCCCCGGAGCAAGGTCCGATTGCTTAAGCTCTTCGGCCATCACATCGTCAAGCTTGCCGGTGCGCACCCGAATGATCTGAGGGTCGCGTGCGGCGGCCTGTTGCGGTGTGTCGGCAAGCGGGGTGGTGTCCATCAAACACAGGCGTGACACACGGTCCGGCGCACGTCGGATCACCTCAAGCGCCACAATCCCTCCCATGCCAAGCCCGGCAAGGGCAAAGCGTTTGGGCAAAACATCCAAAAGACCCGAGGCGATTTCCTCAATCCGTTCACCATGAGTGACCGGTGCGCTCATCACCGCATGGTCGCGGGACAAATCAGCGATCAACGGGCCATAAAGCCGCGCATCACACATCATTGCGGGCAAAAACACCACCGGTTCACGCATCGCTTGTCTTGTCCTTTTGGTGAACAGGGCCCAGCCCGTCACGCGCTCGAATACCTCTGGGGGCACAGTATCAGAGATGCCAGAGATGGGAAGAGAGCAAAAGAAAACGAGGCGAATTTCTGCGCCTCGTTTCAATCATTTGCGTGAATTTCGACCGGATTATTGGTCGAGCTTGTCCCAGAAATGCTTCAAGTGCTTGTTCACCACTTGATTGTAGCGATCCGACTGGCGCAACTTGGCCAACCCGGCATTAAACCGATACATCATCGTGGTGCCGCGCCAATGGCGTTTCGAGATGATCATATGCATGGTTTGCACCGACAAGGGGCGCGACAGGGGCTCGATCTCACCACGTAGGCCCATCTGGTCGACCATATGCGCCCCGTTAAAGACGTTGGCAGACACCGCATCAACTTCGCCCGCCATCAACGCCTCAAAGCAGCCCTTGAACTCGTTGCGGCGTTCCAGATTGATCAGGTCCTTGGTGAGCCATTGGCGGTCCGGGCTGTCGAGGTCATGCACAAATTGGCCGGCGGCACGGCAGATGGTTTTGCCGTGAATGTCGCTGTCCTCTTCCCACTTGAATTCCTTGCCCTTGCGCACCCAAAGCAGCACCAGAATTTCGACCACAGGATCGGAAAAATGGAAATTCGCACAACGCGGTTCGTCCGGCGTACTATCGCAATCCGGCTTAAACCACGGGAACCCCATGTCGAATTCCTTCTGGTCCAGTTTTGGGAAAAGCTGTGTCGACCAGTCTTCGGAAAACGTCACCGAATACTTTACCGGATTTGGGGTTTCTTCCATCACCGCATGAACCAATTCGGTGGTCATGCCCTGACCAAGCCAGTTCAGATCGGCAAAAGGCGGGCGCCCGGTGCCGGTCAACAACTTGACCTCGGCCTCATCTTCGGGAACGTGAAACGGCGTCACCTCGGCCTTGATGCTTGCCTGTCCAGGCACACAAGGAATGGTCAAGACGTCGCCGGGGTTGATCTGAAACACGCTGGTTTGCAGCATTTCTTGGTTGGCGTAATAGATCAGCGTCCACTTTTCAGGATCGCCAAACCGCTTTTCCGCGATGCTGAACACGGTTTCGCCCGGCTTGACCGTATAGCTTTCGGCCGGGCAATCCTGCGCTGCGGCCCCGATCGGCAGCAGCAGCGCAGCAAGACTTGTCAGAAGACGCCGCATCGGATCAGAACTCGGCCCAGATACGGGTCATGTGTTCGTCGATGATACGTTGGTAAGTTCCATTTTCTTTGATCATGGCTAGGCCTTTCTCAAATTCTGCCAAGAGTTCGGGTCCGTTCGGGTGGGACTTGTGAACAACCATATGGTTGCCATCCACCGAGATCGGCTGCCCTTTTGCGACAACGATCCGGTCTTGCAGTCCCAGTTCTTTGATTTTTTTGCGGCCGCTGAATTCGTTGAGAACCGCGCCATCAACTTTGCCCTCGGCCAACAGCTCAAAACAATCGCCGGGGCTGTCACCGGTGTGCAAAGTAATATGGTTGTTTTTCAACCAATTCCGACCATGTTGATCAAAGATATAAGTTGAATAGCCTTTGGGGCGGCACAGAGTTTTGCCTTCCAGATCCGCATCTGAATTGAAGGCAATCGGCTGTGACGCGTTGACAAACAGCAGCATCAGCACTTCGAACATCGAGTCCGAGAACCGCAGATTGGCACAGCGATAGGTATCTGGATCGGCTTCACAATCGGGTTTGAACCACGGAAACCCGATGTCCAAAAGCGCGTTGGACAAGAGAGGTTCGTGATGGGACGACCAGTCGTTGACCCAATGAACCGCATATCCTTGGGCCGGATCGGCGGCTTTCATCGCCTCGTCGACCACATCCGCCAAAATACCGCCCTTGGGCAGGCCACGGTCGGTGAAAGGAGCAAAGTCATCACCGGTCAGGATGTTGATTTTCTTGCGTGTTGCCGCATTCCCCGGCGCAACCACAAGTGGAGCCACGGGCGCTGCGGCGGCGGCTTTGATGGTTTCAATCGCCGTTCCGCCCTTAAGGCCCGTGGGCAAGCCGTTGACACATGGCATCCGCAGTTTCATCCCAACCCGGATGTTATTGGGGTTCGCCCCGATCTTGTCGCTGTTGTTGCCCTGAATCGTGGTCCAGACGCTGACGTTTTTGTAGAGTTTGTCGGCAATCAACGACAGGCTGTCACCGCGTTTCACCGTATACTCACCACCGCATGTTTCCTGTGCCGAAGCCGACATGGTGCCCGCAACAATAGCAGAGGCGGCGAGCGCACTCAGACGTTTTAACATAGGTATATTCCCCAAAATCCCGTTAACGAATGGTCGCCCATGTTGTGGGAAGGGTCAACGGCCTGCCTAGGGATTGTAGCCAGACCTATATGGATCAAGGGTTTCAGCCCGATTCGCGCGCGTTTTTTCATCGCTACATCTGATTTCTAGAATACTTTCGGAGCAGTTATCCACAGAATCGGGAGGGGACGCAGGGGCCGCCCGGCCCCCGCAGCTACCCGGTTAAAGACCGGCCCAAATGCTCGACATATGCTTGTCAATGACGCTCAGGTATTCGCCGCCATCGCGCATGTCGCGCAGCCCGCCATTGAACTTGGCGATGATCTCTTGAGCGCGCGGATTGGACCTGTGCGCAACAGCATGCAAACCCTCAATTGCCAGCGGTCGGCTTAGCTGCAATTCGACCTGATCAGATACCCCCATATCCTTGGATACGATCCGCCCGGTGAATTCATTCATCGCGACCGCATCGGTTGTGCCTTCAATCAGACGATTGAAACAATCTTCGGCGGTTTGAGGCGATTGCAACCGCGCCCCGGCCCGTGTCAGGAACCCAGCGCCCTGTCCGCGTCGCGTCGCCGCTTCGTGCCCCAAAGGTGAGCAAACCCGCATCCCCTTGAGGTCCGTTTCGGAGCGATAAGTTACCCCGCCGCCCTTTTTGGTGAACAAGACGACCAGCATTTCAAACATCGGGTCCGAATAAACGTAATCGGTGCAAAGCGGCGTGTTCGCAGCGGCTTCGCAATCGGGTTTTCGCCATGGGAACGCCAAATCAACCATGCCTTCGGACAACATCGGATCAAGGTGAACAGACCGGTCATTCACCCAGTAAAACTTGTGCTTTCCAAAGGCGTTAGAAGACACGACCACCCGGTTGACCAAATCCGTGATCAGGCCCGAGTTGAGCTGAAGACGGTTGGTGAAGGGGCGAAAATCGTCACCCGCCAACAGCTTGAGATCAACTCCTTCTTGGCGGCGTTGCGCAGCGCGCTGACGATCCCGAAGACTATCCGCCGAGGTCGCCGAACTCGCGGCTGGGGCCACAAGAGCCGCAGTCTGCAAGGGTTTACCGCCCTTGAGCCCACGCGGCATCCCATCAATGCAAGGAATGCGATATTCGTGGCCAACCCGGATGCTATCTGGGCTGGTGATTTTGTCGATATTGTTGCGGTAAATCACGGTCCATTGACTGACATCCTTGTACAGATAATCAGCAATCAGTGACAGTGAATCGCCGCCTTTGACCTTGTAGACGCCACCACAGGTTTCCTGCGCCTGTGCCGTCCCCATGCTGGCCGCCCATAGCGACGCCGCCAGCGCAATCGCGCTCTTTTTCATATTCCTCTCCCTGCTCGACAGGACCATCTCCCCCAGATCCCGGCAGGCTTAGCGTTGCCTATCTAGTGGTATCGGTCAACAGGGCCACAACAGTTAGTGGATTGCTCTAGCCGTTTCAAAGGGTTCTGGGGTGGTCACATAACGCGATTTCAGCGGGTTGGTGAAGTTATCCACAGAATCACCCGACGATACGCGACACATTCAAACCTTTGAAAATAAGGGTTAGGCGCGGGCCAACAGCAAGGTGAATCCATGACAGTGCGGGTCTTCGGGAACAAAATCCTCGACCTTGGCACCGCCTTGATCAAGCAGCTCATCGTATTCTTGGGCACTCAGCGAGGCGTGGAAAACGTCGTCGGTTCCCACCTGTCCGAGGGCCTCGCCCTCCCCCGGACCAACAGTGAGTAACAGCCGCCCACTTGGGGCGAGATGGCGCGCGATTTTCGGCAAAGCGTGGCGCTGTTCGTCCCGCGTCAAATGGAAGAAACTGCCCCACCCGATGATCGCGTCAAACTGTGCCCCAAGATCAAGGTCGCGCATATCGCTGCGAACCGCCATCGCCTTGGGAAAGCGGCTTGCAAACAGCGCCAGCATGTTGGTGGAAAAATCGGCCCCCGTGACGCGGTAGCCCTGAGCAACAAGCCAAGCCGCGATTGGTTCCCCCGCCCCACAGCCCAGATCAAGCACACGGCCGCCCGGCGGGACATCTTGCAAAGCACGCTCTAACCAATTGCGTTCAAACAAGGATTTGTTGCGCTGCTGGTCATAAGACACGGCCTGACGATCATAGATCTCTTGGGTCTCACCAGCCAGCTTTGCTAGCCGGTCTTGCTCACAATCTGAATCCAAACCGCCGCCTCATCGATCAATGTCCATTCCCGGCGCAAGCCCCAAGGGCCAAATTCCGCATGGCTAATCCCCATCACATGCACCTCGGCTCCGGTTGGCTTGCCAAAGGCCCCCCAACCATCATGCCGCCCGGTCAAAGACCAGCGTACAGCGGCGCGCGGCGGCATCAAGGTCTCTTCCATGCCAATTTTATGGTGGAGTTGAAATTGCGCCGATGGAAAGGCCGCGCGCAACCCAAGCCAGAACGTATCGGCCTCGGTCCAGCCGTGCACCTCGCGCCCGCCCGAATAGCTCATCTGACAGGCTTGATCATATTGTTCGGGAATAACAGAGAGTTCACCCTGCATTATCTGATCAAGGATTGTGGCGAATGCTTCGCCCCATTGGTTCGAATTTCCACCGCCCGTATACGGTCCAACCTCGTCGATCTCCGGGCGAAATGGTTGGGTTTCCGGGCTTAACCCCGGCAATTGATCCCGCGCCCACTCTTTGGGATCAAGGTTGAGTTGCGCCAGAACAGCAGCGCTATCCATCACCCGCCATTCGTCGCAAATGCGATTTGCCTTGGCATAGCGGTCAGCAATTTCACGAAACCGGATGGCGCGCCCGCTTGCCGGGCCATACGATCCGCTGCCGCGATGGGTCGCCGTTGACAACAACCGTTGCGAGCCAAGCAACCCGATTTGCGGGCTGCCGGACCACACCAAATCTTCGCTGAGCATCGAGCGATCCGGAAAAGCGACAAGACTTTCCATGCCCAAATCCGCCACAGCCTGAACCCCAAAGCCGATACCACGCGGCGTACGAATGGTCACATCGGGGTGGTAATATTCCTGCATCTTCGACATCAACCCGCGCTTTTCCCAGATTTCGCGGGTACTTGTCAGGATGTAGTCGGGAAAGTCCCTAAATTTTTGATCAAAACCCTTCATCGGGGCACGCCTTCGCAGTTAACCTTCCTTCCTTGCTGACCAATCAAGGTTAATGCCGCGTTTAGATTGGCTAACTTGGGTAAGAAATTCCGCGAAAGGGTGGAAAATCGCGATATCTTGCCTGCCGCTGTTGCAAGGTTTCAACAGGCTCGGCCCCGGACCGCAACAAGCAACCGCGTGGCGCAATGTAACTGTCGATCCGGCGCTGAGGCGTTGGTCGCCACGTTAAGTTAAAGGCACACAGTTTTGGGAAAAACCAGATTTCGGAGTACGCGAGATGGTCATGCATCCACCAGGCCAAATCGCGCCAATCGCGCCCTTGATCGTATCTCTCGGCAAACCACGGAATGACAATCGACGCTCCGGCGACCTCGGTTTGTGGCAGGTCCCAGATATGGCATTCCAGCGGGTAATCATTGCGCGCGCAGTTGAGTTTGTGGGCGTTGCCATAGGCATTGAGACGAGCAGAGCGATACCCAGAGCGCACAAAAATACGGCCAAATGTTTCCTCAAGAGGGTCTAGCAAAGTGGTGGCAAAGGCACGCCCCCGCGCCAGTGCAAGATCAGGATTATCTGGTATATTACTGATTTCGTGAAAATTTCCGATCTCAGACATCAAAAATTCCCGCATCCAGAAATGGCGCGAAAGGGGCTCACGCCCCAACGTCTCAAGGCTCCACATGGATTTAGGTTGCCGCATCAGATCACGCCAAAACGCATCAATACCCGCCCCAGCGAAACGCCCCATCACCATCGCGCAACGGAGAAAACGGGTTAAAGGCGATCTCCCAGATATGGCCCTCGGGGTCGGAGAAATAGCCGTGATAACCACCCCAAAACACCTCTTGCGGCTGTTTCAATACTTTGCCGCCAGACGGTTCCACCAACTCCATCAAGGCATCGACCTCGTCTTTGCTACGCAGGTTCTGGCCTAGTGTCATCGCCCCCTTGCCCAGCGCCGTCGGATCAATGCCGATATCCTCGGCCAAAGCCGCCAAAGGGTATAGGCCGATCACTTGCCCCAAAAGATCATAAACAACGATATTGTCAGGCGTCTGCACCCGTTGCCAGCCGAGAGTTTCGTAAAACTTAGACGTTGCGCCAAGGTCGGACACCCCCAGGGTGATTAGGCTAACACGTTGTTCCATCACTTCAAATCCTTAACCCATTTCACAATAACCTCGGTCAGTGGGGAGGTCTGGTTAGGCGACAAAACCCGCCCCGCAATCACATGACGGCCGGGGTCATCGCCGGGCCCAACATCCACCGAATGAATCATTGTCGGCCCGCCCCAGCGCGCAGCCACGTCGCGCGTGGCCGCATGATCAATGACCTGATCCAGATCGTCAAAGACAAAAAGCGCCGGTTGCGCGACCTGTTCATGTGGCACTGCTTGCGCGGCTTGGACTGAGGCGGCCATCGGCAAAAGCGCCGTGGTTGGGTAGGTGTTGGTCCAAAATTTCGCGTGATCGTCGTTGGATGGCGGGAAACTCCGTTCGGCCCCGGCCAGTTTTGGCAACCACCACCGGGCACCGGGCCAAGTTAGAACCTGCGCTCCCGCAGCCCGTACCCGGAAATTTGGCGAGATCATCACCACCGCGCGGACCTCTTTGGCCATGTCCTCGTGAAGGGCCAAGGCCGCAAGGGTCGCCCCAGTCGATGTGCCAAGTACCAGGGTTTTGTTTCCCGTGGCCCGACCGATGGCCAGCGCTTCGGCCACATCCCGCATCCAACCTTCAACCGTGGCTTCGGCGAGGGCCTCTCCGGAACGGCCATGCCCTTGAAGGCGTGTGAAAACCAGATTGGCGTTCAATTGCTCTGCAACCCTATCGGGGAGCGGTCGGATTTCTTCGGATGTGGCTGAAAACCCGTGCAAGTACACCACTGACCAATCGGTTTTAGTCTCTGGCTCTCTGGCCCATATCACCTGTTTGGCGGTGCCATCGGTGATGTCGTCAAAACGGGCTTCTTGCGCCGCAAGCCATGCGTCGATGCCTCCGGACAACTGGCCTTCTTCAAACTCGACCTGTGTCACAACGGGTTCGCGCGGCCCAAAGAACCAGAGCAGACAGCCCGCCCCTAAAATTCCTGCCAATGCCCAAATCAACAATTTCACAGCTCCCCCCCCCGATCGCGTCGCCCACAAAAAACCTAGGCGGCACAGCAATCATGCGGATAGAACTTCGGCCTGCCAACAAAATCGCCACGTCAGCCAGCGCAATTTGGGCAATTGTTTAGGCGATTTCCGACAGGATGCGCTCAATCAATGCAAGACAGGCCGGAGATGAAAACCGGTGATCTGCGCCTTTGACCAATGTCAGGCGCAAGTCGTCGCTTTCGATATGATCAAGCAATTTCAACGCCGTATCCCGCGCAACCGCTTCATCTTCGGTCCCTTGGAGCAACCGGACCGGCCACGGCATGTTCAGTGGCGTGCGCAAAACCAAATGGTCGCGCCCATCTTCGATAAGCTTTTTGGTAACCCAATACGGGTCTTCATAGAGTGAGGGCATTTCAAGATGCCCTTCCTCCATGACTTGGCGGCGTTCTATTGCGTTGAATCCGGCCCAAAATTCTTCTTCGGTGAAATCCGGTGCAGCAGCAATACCAACGAAGCCAACCGTTTGAGACAGGCGTTTGGCCAAAATACAGGCGATCCAACCACCCATGGATGAACCAACCAAGATCAGCGGGCCAGTCACAACCTCTTTGATAACCAAGGCCGCATCCGCCGCCCAGTCACCAATACACCCGTCTTCGAACACACCACCAGATTTGCCGTGACCCGAATAATCCAACCGCAGAAAAGACCGCCCCGTCGAAGCCGCCCATTGTTCAAGATGAACAGCTTTGCTGCCATCCATGTCTGACCGATATCCGGGCAGGAAAACGATACAGGGGCCATCACCCTCGGTGTAGGCATAGGCCAGTTTACCGCGCGGCCCATCGAGATAAGAAACCTCAGCCATCAAATTCTCCGTTATTCTTGGACAAGCATACCGGCAATGAACAAATACCCAACAGAATTCTAGTTGTATTTAGAGACAAGCCACCAACACAAGATTAACGGATACAAAGTTTCATGTTGGCGCTAACCGATGCTTTGCGCCAACACCCGGCTGATTTCGGTCAAGCTCCGACCAGATTGCGATTTCCAAATATTGAACGCGTCTTGCACGGCGGCTTTGGCCTTTTTGGACGTGGGTGCCTTGTCGATCACCCCTTCGGCGATCAGACGCGCAACCACATCCTTGGACA
This sequence comes from Pelagimonas sp., assembly GCF_058892305.1. NCBI lineage: Bacteria > Pseudomonadati > Pseudomonadota > Alphaproteobacteria > Rhodobacterales > Roseobacteraceae > Pelagimonas > Pelagimonas sp. Next base: position 134,827 of record NZ_JBZXVN010000030.1, on the reverse strand, counting down.
AGATATAGCTTTCCTTGCCCATCGAGCGCAGCAAATACGACCCGGTGCCGCCGCCCAAACGCGACCCATCCTTTTGCAACCAATCAAGAAGACCTTGAAAATCATCCACCGGCCAGTCGCCGATTTTGCGCCCGAATGATCCATGCTCCTTGGCAACATCTTGGATAAGCGCGGCGTTTTCTTGAATGGCGCGCACTTTGGGCGGGCTGCGGACAATGCGTTTGTCTTCGATCAGTTCGTAAAACCAATCCTCGGGCATAAAGGCGATCCGCGCGACATCAAACCCATGAAAGGCGTCCTCAATATCGGGCCATTTGTTTTCGACGACTTTCCAACTAATCCCAGCCTGAAAAATCCCCCGCGCCATGGCCGACAACCAACGATCATCGGAAATAGCGGCCAGCTCATCCGACGATTTCGGACTGGAAATCCCATCCAAGACAGCCTCACGTCCCCCTTTGCGGTCCGCGGCAATGTCGAGGATTTGTTCGAATGTGCGCATTATGATCCCTTTCTCGAATAGCCCCAGAATTGCAGAGCTTGACGCGTTGGGAAAGGCCCATCCTGCCAGAAAGCGGCAACAGTATTCGCGCCCGATCTGCTGTGATACACACTTGTAAATGCCCTACCCGTTGATCAATCTGACCATGCATGATGGGTCGCGCCATTTCCTTGGCTTGCCCGCTGACTATCCGCCGCGGTTGCTATGGCGCAGCCTGTCAAAACTCGACACTGCGACGCGGGGCGACTTCCTTGGGGACATGATCGAAACCTGGTTTGATTTTAGCTATCAAGGCTATGCCTTTAGCGTGCATGAAACCTATGGTGAATTCTGGTTCTTTGCCAATGATCCCGACACACCCGACCCGGTGTTGCACGACATTTGCGATCACTTTCTCGCGCTCATTTCGTCACAAACAAACCTCTGAACACCAAACGCGCCCTTGGCCCGGAGGGCGGGGGTGGGCGGGTGGGAGCCCTTCGGGCCAAGGGCCACAACATCCCCGCTTGACACACCGTTCTCACAGGCGCAAAACCCCAGCCGAACAATATACCCGCAACCGGGCGCTTCGTGGGCGCCAAACTGACGAGGAGAGCCAACAGATGGCCCAAATCTCTCTCACATTTCCCGATGGCAACGCGCGTGACTACGACGCAGGTGTGACCCCTGCCGAAGTCGCGGCCTCCATCTCCAAATCCCTTGCCAAAAAAGCGATCTCAGCCACCGTCAATGGCGAACATTGGGATCTGCAATGGCCAATCAACCAAAGCGCAAGCATCGCCCTGCACACCATGCAGGATGACGAACAGGCGCTTGAGTTGATCCGTCACGATTTTGCCCACGTCATGGCCCGCGCGGTTCAAGACATCTGGCCTGATACCAAGGTCACCATCGGCCCTGTTACCGAGCACGGCTGGTTCTATGACTTTGATCGCGCAGAGCCTTTCACACCCGAAGACCTTGGCGTGATCGAAAAGAAGATGAAAGACATCATCAATGCCCGGGATGCGGTGCGCACCGAAATCTGGGATCGTGATGTTGCGCGCAAATTCTATGAGGACGCGGGCGAACCTTATAAGGTCGAGCTGGTCGACCGCATTCCCGAAGGTGCAGACATTCGCATGTATTGGCATGGCGAATGGCAAGACCTGTGCCGTGGTCCGCACCTGCAACACACCGGCCAATTGCCCGGCGACAGCTTCAAATTGATGGGCGTTTCCGGCGCGCATTGGTTTGGCGACACCTCGCGCCCGATGCTGCAACGCATCACCGGCATCGGGTTTCGCAACCGCAAAGAACTGCAAGCCCATCTCAACTTCCTCGAAGAAGCTGCCAAGCGTGATCACCGCAAACTTGGCCGCGAGATGGACCTGTTCCACCTACAACCCGAAGCCCCCGGCCAAATCTTTTGGCACCCAAATGGTTGGAGCATTTACACCATGCTCCAAGATTACATGCGCCGCGCCCAAACCCGCGGCGGCTATGTCGAGGTGAACACCCCGCAGGTCGTTGACCGCAAGTTGTGGGAAGCCTCGGGTCACTGGGAAAAATATCAGGAAAACATGTTTATCGTCGAAGTTGACGAAGAGCACGCCCGCGAAAAGGCGATCAACGCGCTCAAGCCGATGAACTGCCCCTGTCATGTTGAGATTTTCAAACAGGGTCTGAAGAGCTATCGCGACCTGCCCCTGCGCATGGCCGAGTTTGGCTCCTGTGCGCGCTACGAACCTTCGGGCGCTCTGCATGGCATCATGCGGGTGCGTGGCTTTACCCAAGATGATGCGCATATTTTCTCGACCGAAGCACAAATCGCCGAGGAATGCGCCGAGTTCATCAAATTCCTGTCCGCCGTCTACAAAGACCTCGGGTTCGAAGACTTCCGCATCCTATTTTCGGACCGCCCTGAAACCCGCGCCGGTAGCGATGAGGTTTGGGACAAGGCCGAAAGCGCCCTTCTTGACGCGACTCGCGCCGCCGGGATTGAACCGGAAATGAACCCCGGCGAAGGCGCGTTTTACGGACCCAAGCTGGAGTTCAGCCTGACCGACGCCATTGGCCGGGTTTGGCAATGTGGGACTTTTCAGGTCGACTTTGTTCTGCCGGAACGGCTCGACGCGCATTATATTGGCGCGGATGGTGACAAACACCGCCCCGTCATGTTGCACCGCGCCTGCCTTGGATCGTTTGAACGCTTCATCGGCATTCTGATCGAAGAACATTCGGGCCGTTTGCCGTTCTGGATTGCGCCGCGTCAGGTGGTTGTCGCCTCGATCACATCCGAGGCCGATGATTACGTGCATGAAGTTGTGGCCGAATTGAAAGCCGCAGGCGTGCGCGCCGAAGCCGACATTCGCAACGAAAAGATCAACTACAAGGTCCGCGAACATTCGGTCGGCAAAGTGCCGGTGATCTTGGCAGTCGGTCATCGCGAAGTCGAAGAGCGGACCGTGACCGTGCGCCGCCTTGGGGAAAAACAGACCAAGGTCGAAAGCCTTGCCGATATCGTGACAAGCCTGTCGGCGGATGCAACGCCCCCCGATCTGCGCTGATCACCTTATATATAGAAAAGTCAAAGGCGGCCCCAGTTGGCCGCCTTTCTCATGCGCTCACGTCATAGCGTTTGCGTACCCTGCCCGGCTCGATCGCATAGGTCTCAAACCCCATACGCTCGTAATAGGCCAAACCACCGGCATTCTGATCTCCAATCGCCGCATCCAAAAAGCGAAGCCCGTTGAGACGCGCCGTTTCACGGGTTTGGGTAAACAAAGCCTTGCCGATCCCCTGACGGGCGGCATCCGGGTCAATATGAGTGCCAATAATTCCCCAACCTTGGGCAACCCCGTACTCATTGCCCGCGCTCGCACGCAGCAAAACCTGAAGCCCAAGCGGCGCGTCAGCCTCGGAAACGGCAAGGCAACAGGACAGGATGTCAGGATGATCAATATAGCGATCAAGAACATAGTCAGCCGTGTCGGGCAAAGTCCGCAGCCCAATCGCAGTCAGTTTCTGTAAAAATGCGCTGATCCCATCGGCGTCTCTGTGCTGCGCCTGTCGAATGTGCACCATCTTGACCTCTTACATTGTTAAGAATTGGATTTTTGACGCAAAATCGGCGCGATGGAAAGCCGTCACCAAAGAACAAGCCATCTGACAAACATGACAAAACCTGTGAGCGACGCCAGATTCACGGGTTATTCTCGTGATCGACTGTAACAATTGACAGGATTTTTGGAGTCAAAGCCGCGAAATTGTTTCGCCGCCTTTGGTTTCGCCCAATGGATTCAGGAGAAAGACAGCAATTTCACTCACAGTCCGCGCACGGCAGCTAACGCGCCCGTGATGCACGCGCCCGTGATTGGCGATTGAGGGGGGAATTGGGCCAATCTGTTTTCACCGGACGGCAAGGTTGCCACCCGGAACCAGTTTTTGAAACCAGAGGAAATCACCCATGTCCAACACCATCAAAACCGTTGCTCTCGTGAGCGCCGTTGCAGCTTCTTTCGCCGCCCACGCAACCACTGCAACCGCAATGGACAAAGAAAAGTGCTTTGGCGTGTCGCTGGCCGGCAAAAATGACTGTGCCGCGGGCCCAGGCACAACCTGCGCCGGGACATCCAAAGTTGACTATCAAGGCAACGCTTGGACCTTGGTAGACGCCGGCACATGTGCCTCGATCGAACTGCCCGCGATGGCAGACGGCAAAGCGCGCATGGGCTCTCTTGAAGAGCTGGAGCGCGATCTCCCAGCGTCCTAAGTCTCTGGTTGGGGCGGGTTTTTCCCGCCCCTATGCCGTCCAATTCCAGCCCCGAGGCCCCTATGTTCGATCACGCAAATGCCCTGCCCCCGCTCCCCGGCGTTGGTTACAAACCGCAGCATTTTTCCGAGATTTTGGACAATCCCGCTCCGGTTGGTTGGCTCGAAATTCACGCCGAAAACTACATGGGTGACGGTGGCCGCCCCTTGGCGCAACTGCGCGCCCTGTCCGAACGCTTTCCCATTTCCGTACATGGTGTTGGCCTGTCGATCGGCGGTGAAACCCGCCTTGATCCAGAGCACCTTGCCCGCCTCAAACATCTCGTCAGTTGGCTCAACCCGGCTAGCTTTTCCGAACATCTGGCTTGGTCCACCCATGACAGCCATTTTCTTAATGATCTTCTCCCCTTGCCCTATACGGACGACACACTCAAACGCGTTGCCGACCATATAGATGAGCTGCAAGAGGCGATTGGCCGCCCGATGTTGTTGGAAAACCCGTCGTCCTATTTGGCGTTTGAGCAAAGTACCTGGAGCGAAACGGATTTCTTGCGCGAAGTGGCGCGTCGCACCGGCTGTGGTTTGCTTTTGGATGTGAACAACGTCTTTGTTTCCGCCACCAATCTTGGCTATTCGCCCCAAGAATACATCGCTGGCTACCCCCTTGATCTTGTGGGGGAAATCCACCTTGGCGGCCATGACGAAGACCACGATGACCATGGTGCGCCGCTCCTGATTGATAGCCACGGACGTGAGGTTGCCGATCCGGTTTGGGCCTTGCTTGATCTCACCCTGTCTCAATCTGGCCCCAAACCGCTTTTGATCGAATGGGACACCGATGTGCCCGACTGGCCGGTTTTGGCCGCCGAGGCCGAGCGCGCCGCGCAGGCCCTCGCCCGCGTTCACGCTTGAGAGGCATTGGCATGACCACACAAAGTGATTTTCGCGCCGCGCTTTTGGACGCCGCCCTGCCGGTCCCGCCCGGCTTGCTCGATGGTCAGGGGCAGCCCGCCGGCCGCCGCTACGCGGTCTATCGCAACAACGTCGCGGTGTCTTTGGCCGAGGCATTGGAAACAGCCTTTCCGGCCGTGTCCAAACTTATCGGCGCAGAGAATTTCGCCAAAGCCGCCGGATTGTTTTTACGTCAAGAGCCGCCCTCGTCACCGTTGATGATGCATTACGGCGCAGGCTTTCCAGAGTTTCTGGCACGTTTGGAACCCTTACAATCCATTGGCTATTTGGCCGATGTGGCCCGTCTCGAACAGGCCATGCGCCAAAGCTATCACGCCGCCGATGCCAGCATTCTGGACCCGGCCCGCCTGCAAACCCTCAGCGAAGAACAGTTGATGAGCGCGCGGTTGATCCTCGCCCCATCGGTCCGGTTGCTGCGATCCCCGTGGCCGGTTTTAGCCGTCTACAACTTCACGATGAACGACGGCCCACAACCCGACGCCGTGGCCCAAGACGTTCTTGTCACCCGATCCGACTATGACCCGGTGCCGCATCTTCTCCCGTCTGGTGGCGCTGATTTCGTATCGGCCCTGCAAATGAACCAACCCTTTTCCGACGCGATGGCCGCTGCGGGCACGGATTTCGATTTGGGTCCAACCCTGTCTGTCCTGCTCTCCACTGGCGCGCTAAGCGACATCAATTTAACCTAAGGAACCATTGCCATGGATCGTCTTATTTCTTTTCATTCCTCGGTATTTGGCGCGGTCGAGCGTTTCGGCGACGGGCTACTACCCTTGCTGTCACGACTAATTTTTGCCGGTGTCTTACTGGTTTATTTCTGGAAATCCGCCCTGACCAAAGTCGGCGACGGTTTCTTTGGGCTCGTGTCGCCTTCGGTTGGTGCCTACGCACAGATTTTCCCGAAACAGCTCGAGGCCGTTGGCTATGACAGCTCACAGCTCAGTATTTTTCATTGGGCCGTCGTCGTCGCCGGAACATGGGCCGAATTCATCCTCCCCCTGTTGATCGTCATCGGCTTGTTCACCCGTCTGGCCTCGCTCGGCATGATCGGCTTTGTTGTGGTGCAAAGCCTGACCGATCTTTATGGCCATGGCGGCATCGAACATGTCGAAACGCTTGGGGCATGGTTTGATGGCGCACCGGATTCGGTGATCATGGATCAACGCGCCTTTTGGATGCTGCTGTTGCTGACTTTGGTGATCAAAGGGGCTGGTGTCTTGTCCGTCGACAAGGTCCTGCAGATGCGGCATGTGGGCCAAGCGGCCCACGCCTAAAGCTTGTCGGGTCTAGTCAGAAATGTGCCTTTGGCTCATCCGGTTTTCCGGCGGCCAAGGCCAAAACACCCGCCAAACCAGCAAAGGCAATCGGGAACATTGTGAAGACATTGAACCCAAAAGCGTAATACATGCCGCCCGCCGACAAGAGCAACAAAACCCCGCCCCATAGCGCGCGGGCCTTGGCCATTGCCCCCCCTGCGATGGCCAACATCGGCGACACGAGCGAAAAGAACCGCACCAGATCGGGGTTCTTGAAAGTTCCAAAAACCTCGCCCACTTCGGTGTATTCGCGCACAAGCTCTGTATAGCCAAAGCCAAAAAAGCCAACGATCATGCCGAAAACGCCGGCGATGATCCCTAGGGTCAACGCCGCATTACGCATTCAAAAGCTCCGCCTGAACCGCCTTGTCCCAGCCCAACCACATCCGATCTCCATCGGTGATCAAGGGGCGTTTCATCAAGGTTGGATGCGCCAAAATCAGCTCAACCGGCGTGCCCACACGGTCGGATTCTGGCAAATTTCGCCAAGTTGTAGATCGGGTATTGAGCAATTTTTCGCCGAAGCGCTCATATGCCGCATCTAGAATGTCTTTTGCGACGCCATCTTCCCTTACGTCAACAAAGTCCACTTGAACCAAGGCCTTACGGGCCTTTCTGCAAGTATCACATGTCTTTAACCCAAAGAGGATCATGTTTTCTCCTGTGCTGATAATCTTCACATAAGGGCCTTCAAATTGAAATACGAGGGAGTTTTTCTTGCTTTTTTCCCGCAACCGACGAAGCTGATCTCGTTACTTTCGATGATCAGCCGCGAACCGGATCATTTCCCGGCGCGTCTGAAAGGCGATTGCGACAGGGGGGTCCAGCACATTGCCGGATCATTAAGACAGACTTTGAAAGGAGCACGGGGATCATGCCGACAGGCACCGTGAAATGGTTCAATACCACTAAAGGTTACGGCTTTATTGCGCCCGATGATGGCGGCAAAGACGTTTTTGTACATATCTCAGCGGTTGAGCGGTCCGGATTGACCGGATTGGCCGACGATCAGAAGGTCAGCTTTGAATTGCGGGAAAACCGCGACGGGCGTGTCATGGCCTCGGATCTTGAGCTGATTTAAAACAACACAAAAATAGATAAGAAAAACACGGGCTGTGCGCGGCCCGTCGTTTGCAGGGGTGGGTTTCCTTTCGCCGGACCCCTACATTTTAACGTAAGTGCAACCTGTAATTTAGGCCCATAAAAGGGTCATCCGTGTTAAGGTTTTTTCCATACAGTGCAATTGTATGGGACTTGCCATGAAAGACCATATCATCAGAATCGGCGTAGCGATTGTCGTCTGCGCGTCAATTGTCGCGGGTGCCCAGACCCTACCGGCACTCACAGAACCGAGCGTGTCATCAACCGCCGTCGCATATGTTGCCAAACGCTCGGCCTTTCAACCACGTCAGTTCTGCGCCGCGTCTATGCCCGGGGTCGATTGCGCGTGCTTTGAACAAAAAGCGGCTCAGGTTTTGGCGCAAAAACAGGAACGTATCTTAGGCTGGTCCTATGCAAATCAGCTTGATCTCGCAATCGAACAAGGGCGCAAAGGTTGTTCATCCTAAGCGCAGCTGCGGCCTAAGCCTTTTGTAATTTCAGAGCTTCCTGCCCGGCGCTTTTGATCAATTCCTGCATAAAGGGTTTGGTCAAATCTTCCGTTCGCGTCGCCGCGTAAAGACGCCGGGTCAGCCCCTCTTTTGTTAGCGGCCTGGTGATATAATCAGAGCTATATTTCACCTCGCGCACCACCCAATCCGGCAAAACAGACACGCCGCGATTGGACGCCACAAGCAACAAGATCACCGCCGTCAATTCGACTTGGCGAATGGCTGCGGGTTCAACTTTGGCGGGGGTTAACAGCTGGCTGAAAATGTCCAACCGCGCGCGATCGACCGGATAGGTGATCAATGTTTGGCCGCGAAAATCCTCGGCGTCGATGTGGTTCTTTTCCGCCAGAGGATGGTTTGACGCGGCCACAAAGACCGGGCTGTAGTCAAACAAGGGGGTAAATGTGACGCCTGCGATGTCTTCGGGATCGGACGAAATCACCACGTCGACCTCTTCTTTTATCAACGCTGGCAACGCGTCAAAGGCCAAACCTGGGCGAATATCCACATCCACATCCGGCCAATTTTTGCGAAACCCTTCCAGCACCGGAAACAGCCATTCAAAACAGGCATGGCATTCAATTGCGATGTGGAGCCGCCCCGAGCTCCCGGCACGCAACCCCATAAATTCTTCTTGCAGGGCCTCGACTTGTGGCAAAATTTGATTGGCGAGCCGAAGTAAACGCATCCCCGCCGCCGAGAGTTTCAGCGGCTTGGACCGGCGGACAAAAAGCTCAACTCCGGCTTGATCCTCAAGGCCTTTGATCTGATGGCTCAGAGCTGATTGCGTAATATTGAGCTGATCTGCCGCCTTCGCGAGACCGCCACATTCGTGTATGGCTTTGACCGTGCGCAGGTGGCGAAACTCGATATGCATATTTGCCTCATGTTTGTGATGAGAATTATGAATTTGCTTCACCAATGCCAAAATGCGACAAGCAGCGCAAGTAAAGCGACCTCCGCCCGGCCATTCGGGCACGACAAAACAAGCACAGGACCCTCCCATGCGCCCGCAAATCTCGTTCGAATTCTTTCCGCCCCGCAATGTTGAAGGCACCTTTCGGCTCTGGGATGCGGTTCAGGTTCTCTCGCCTTTGGACCCGCGCTTTGTGTCGGTCACCTATGGCGCCGGTGGGACAACGCGTGATCTAACCCGTGATGTTGTCGCGACGCTGCACAAGCATTCCGGTCTGGCCACGGCGGCGCATTTGACCTGTGTTGATGCCACCCGCGCCGAAACCTTGGAAATTGCCCAAGGCTTTGCCGCCGCTGGGGTTTCTGACATTGTTGCCCTTCGTGGCGATCCGCCCAAAGGGGCCGATACATTCACCCCACACCCCGACGGGTTCGCCAATTCGGTTGAGCTGATCGAAGCGCTTTCCAGCACCGGGGATTTCAACATTCGCGTTGGGGCCTACCCCGATATTCACCCCGAAGCCGCCGATGCGCAGGCTGATATCGAGTGGCTCAAGCGCAAGCTTGATGCCGGGGCCTCCGAGGCTCTGACCCAGTTTTTCTTCGAAGCCGAGACGTTCCTGCGCTTCCGCGATGCCTGTGCCAAGGCGGGAATCGACAAGCAAATCATCCCCGGCATCCTGCCGATCGAAAACTGGAAGGGTGCGCGTAACTTTGCCAAACGGTGCGGCACACATATTCCGGCGTGGGTCGACGAAGCCTTTACCAAAGCTGCCCGTGACAATCGCGAAGATCTTCTTGCCACGGCGATTTGCACCGAGCTCTGCAGCGAGTTGTTAGACGAAGGCGTTGAAAACCTGCACTTTTACACACTCAACCGCCCTGAGCTAACCCGCGACGTTTGCTTTGCCTTGGGTGTCACTCCAAAGGCAAAGTTTGAGAACGTGGCCTAAAAAATCCTTGTGACTGCCATGTTTTGATCACCTATAAAGGGTATTTGTAATTCAAATTGCCCTTTATAGAGTTTCCTATGCGTGACCTAACTCAAAAAGCCTATCTTTTGCTTCTCCGCCTGTCTGGCACCTATACCGTCGCCTTTTCGATCCTCTTTTTCGCAGGTTTGCCAAAGGCTTTTGACCGGGATGCCTCTGTTCTGATCCCTAGCATTCTTGTGCTCGGCATTACCTCGGCGGCTCTGACCTTGGCCGTTCCCAAATGGACACCAAGCTCCCTCTCGCATCCCAAAACCGGCATCCATCTCCTTCAAAACGCTTTTAGTCTGGCCATTGCGACCATCGCCTTTGCGCTGATGCCAATGACGGCTTTGATCATTTGGGAAATATCCGAACCACTCTCCAAAAACCTATCCGTGCTACTTGGGGTGATTACCCTTGCCCTTATGGGGCTGTGTTGGTGGCTCGCGCTGGCATTGGCCATTTGGCCGCGCCCCGAAGAGACCTCCGGGGCGATCGCCTAGCCCGTTAAACCGGTGCGCGCTTGGTCAGGCCCAGTTTGGCGCGGACCTCATCCGGGCCAATCACCCGCGCGCCCATTCCCTCGATCACACCACGGGCGCGGGTCACAAGCTGCGCGTTGGTGGCCAAAACGCCCTTGTCCAACCACAGGTTATCCTCAAGCCCGACCCGAACGTTGCCGCCGGCCAAAATCGCCGCCGCCGCATAGGCCATTTGGTTGCGCCCCAAAGCAAAGGCGCTAAACGTCCAATCATCAGGCACATTATTGACCATCGCCATAAAGGTGTTGAGATCATCCGGCGCGCCCCATGGCACCCCCATGCAAAGCTGTACCAAGGCCGGGCTGTCCAACACCCCTTCTTTGACCAACTCCTTGGCAAACCACAAATGCCCGGTGTCAAAGGCCTCGATCTCGGGTTTTACCCCCATCTCGGTCATCATCTTGCCCATGGCGCGCAACATGCCCGGCGTGTTGGTCATAACATAATCGGCTTCGGCAAAATTCATCGTGCCGCAATCTAACGTGCAAATCTCGGGCCGGCATTCCGCCACATGGGCGACGCGTTCCTCGGCCCCGATCATGTCGGTTGCCGCCTTATTGACCGGAAAAGGTGCGTCAGTCGGGCCAAAAACAATGTCGCCGCCCATGCCCGCCGTTAGGTTCAACACAACATCGACGTCGCTATCACGGATGCGGTCCGTCACTTCCCGATAAAGCTTCAAATCCCGCGATGGCACACCGGTTTCCGGGTCACGTACATGGCAATGTACAATCGCCGCCCCGGCTTTGGCCGCGTCAATCGCACTCTCAGCGATCTCTTTGGGGGAACGTGGTACATGCGGGCTGCGGTCTTGGGTGCTGCCCGAACCGGTGACAGCGGCGGTGATGAAGACCTCTTTGTTCATGGTCAATGGCATGGCTGCCTCCTTTCAATTTTCATGCAACGTCTGGCGGGATGGTGGGCGGGGCGACGTGCCCCGGCACGAGCGGCGACAAACATCACCGCCCCTTCCAAACCGGATCCCGCTTTTCGGCAAAGGCCTTGGCCCCCTCCAACTGATCCTCACTGCGATACAATTTCTCAACTGTTTCAAACTGCGATTTGGTGATCTTGTTCAACGCGTCTTGAAACTTCATATCTTCCGCCTCGCGCACCACTTCCTTGATCGCCGCAAACACCAAGGGTGGACCGGCCGCCAAAGCATCCGCCATCTCGCGCGCCTTGGTCATCAAATCACCGGCCGGGTGAATCTGATTAATCATCCCCCAACGCGCCGCCTCTTCGGCATCTATCCATCTGCCTGTGAACAACATTTCCATCGCGATGTGGTAGGGAATGCGCTTGGGTAGCTTGATGCTCGCCGCATCCGCCACCGTTCCAGACCGGATTTCCGGCAAGGCGAAACTGGCGTGTTCCGCCGCTAGAATAATATCGCCAGAAAGCGCCAATTCCAAACCGCCGCCACAGCAAATCCCGTTCACTGCCATGATCACTGGCTTGTTCAAGCCGCGCAATTCCTGCAATCCGCCAAAGCCGCCAACCCCATAATCACCATCCACGGCGTCCCCATCGGCAGCGGCCTTCAAATCCCATCCGGGACAGAAAAACTTCTCACCCGCCGCGGTCACAAGCGCGACGCGCAACTCCGGATCGTCACGAAATCCGGTGAACACCTCGCCCATGATCCGACTTGTGGCCAAATCAATCGAATTCGCCTTGGGCCGATCCAGTGTCACTTCAAACACATGGCCACGACGTTCGGTTCGAATGGGTCCTGTCATGCTTGCTTCTCCAATCTGATCAACGCATCCACCGCCACAGCCCCTTTAGGGAGACATAGCAGCGGGTTAATTTCAACTTCGCCAACCGACCCCGCATGGGCGATCACATAGTCCTGAACCGCAAGAACGGCGTTTACAATCGCCTTCACATCCGCCGCCTCTGCGCCCCGATACCCGGACAACAATGGCGCGATCCGCAAGGATTCCAGTGCAGAGACAAGCCCCCCCTCGTCCACCGGTAGCAAAAGCGACACCGTATCCTGCATAATTTCAGTCAAAACCCCGCCCGCGCCCAGCGTCAAAACATAGCCATGCGCCGGGTCGCGCGTCACACCAACCAACACTTCGGCCACGGCCCCCGAAATCATCTGTTCAACAAGGTAGCCGTGCGCGGCCATGTCCTCAGCTACCCCAATCACATCCGACGGTGAGCAAAGGTTTCCTTTCACCGCCCCGGCCTCGGTTTTATGGACAAAGCCTTCGCCCTTCAAAACAACTGGAAACCCGATTTCCTGCGCTGCCATTCCCGCCTCTTCAACCGAACAAACACGGCGTGAACGTGGAACCATCAGCCCATGCTCGGCCAAGGTTGCCTTGGCGGCCCCTTCGCTCAAAATCGATTGGGCATCCGCCGCATCTCCCGGCCCAGCCTCAGAACCGGCACCGTTTTGAGGGCGCAATATTGGCGTTGACGTAGGCCCATGTGCCCCCAACCAAACCGCTGCCGACACCCCTTCCATGGCTTCCCCAATACCACACAGCGGGATCACTCCGCGCGCCATCAAATCTTGGGCGACATGCTCTGGCATGGTTTCCGGCAGGCTGGCCAATACCGCCATTGTCCGCCCGGTCTCTTTCGCCGCGGCAACCACAGCGTCGGTGACCCTGTCCCACTCCCCGGCATCACAGCGATCTAACCGCGGGAAATCCAACACAACGATCCCAAGTGCCAATGCCCCCGTTGCCATCATCGCGCTAAAACAAGCGGTCATCGCAGGGCCGTCGTTCCAAATATAGGTATGGTAATCCAATGGGTTGGCCAAAGCGACCTTCGGCCCAAGCGCCTTGCGCAAGGCCTCTTCTTGATCCGCACCTAACGCAGGAAAGTAGAGGTTCAAACCAAGGACACTATCAGCCATCAAACTGGCCTCGCCGCCCGAACAAGACATCGACGCGATACCACCATGTTCCAACGGACCGCTGCAATGCAGAACCTTCAAAGCCTCCAAAAGCCCCGCCAACGATCCCACCTGCGCCATGCCCAGCCGGGCCAGCAAGGCCCGTGCCCCCGCATCCGACCCCGCCAGAGACGCCGTATGAGAGATCGTGGCAGCACTGGCTTGTTCAGACGCGCCGACCTTGAGCGCAACAATACGTTTGCCAAGATTGAATGCCTTGGCCGCCAAGGCTTCAAAGCGGCGAATGTCTGCAATCCCTTCGATATGCAAACCAAGGGCCGTGACCCGAGGGTCATCCAAAACCGCCATGCCCAACTCGGCCAAATCCGTTTGGGCCTGATTGCCAACGGTGCCTAGATAGGCAATCGGCAATCCGCGTGTTTGCATGGTCAGGTTCAAAGCGATGTTCGAGCTTTGAGTCAAGATCGCGACGCCGCTTTCGACCTGCGTCATGCCGTGGTGGTCCGGCCACAGGGCGGCACCATCTAACGCGTTGATAAATCCATAACAATTGGGGCCCAATAGGCGCATTTGACCCGAGGCTCCGAGCAAAGCAGCTTGAAGATCAGCACCATTGCCAAGCTCGGCCTGTGCCTCTTGAAACCCAGATGCAAAGCACACGGCCCCGCCGGTACCGCGTTCCGCCAAATGCCGAACCGCCTCAACCGTGACCTCGCGGTTCACACCAACAAAGGCCGCATCCGGAGCCGAAGGCAGCACGTCGATCGACGCATAGGCCGCCACACCGCCAACCTCGGACCGTTTGGGATGAACCGGCCAAATATCCCCAGCAAACCCAATTTTGCGACATTCCCGAATGACGTTGACGCACCACGCCCCCCCGCCAATCACCGCGATGCTCTGCGGCTTCAACAAACGCGACAGATTACCTGACATGTGCCCTCGCCTCTTGCGGTGCAAATTCCGTGCACGGAATTTGGCCCAGCCTCACGCTCTACGCCCCCATTGGGCGAAAGAGATCGCGGCTGATGATGTGGCGCTGAATCTCAGACGTGCCGTCCCAAATCCGTTCAACCCGCGCATCGCGCCAAAAGCGCTCAATCGGGAAGTCATCCATCAACCCCATACCGCCAAAAATTTGCAATGTTGTATCCGTCACCCGCGCCAACATTTCGCTGGCATATAGCTTGGCCGAGGCAATTTCTCGGTTCGCTGGCAAGCCTTGATCCAAACGCCATGCGCCCGATAACGTCAGCCAATCCGCCGCGTCGATTTCGGTGATCATATCGGCAACCTGAAAACTCACGCCCTGAAACTTGGCAATCGGCTGGCCAAATTGTTTGCGCTCGGCGGCATAGTCCAAGGCATAGTCAAAACAGCGCCGCGCCCGACCGACGCAAAAGGCCGCCACGGTCAAACGGGTCGCATAGAGCCATTCGTTCATGACCTCAAACCCGCCATCCACCTCGCCCAAAACCTGCGCATCCGGCAGGCGGCAGTCATCAAAACTCAGGATGTAATTCTTGTAACCTTTGTGGCTGACCGAGTGATACCCCTCGCGGACGTCAAAACCCGGATGGCCACGGTCGACCAGAAAACAAGTGATCCGCTTTTTCGGCCCCTTAGGGGTGTCATCGACACCTGTCGCTACAAAGACGATAAAGAAATCAGCATGTTCCGCGCCGGAAATGAAGTGCTTGGACCCATTCACAACCCAATCACCACCATCGCGTCGCGCCTGACATTTCATCCCACGCACATCTGACCCGGCATCCGGTTCCGTCATTGCCAGCGCGTCCATTCGCTCGCCCCGCACCGCAGGCAGTAGGTATTTGTCACGCTGGTCACCGGTGCAGGCCATCAAGATGTTTTGGGGACGCCCAAAGAAATGGGTGAGCGCCATCGACCCGCGGCCCAACTCACGTTCAACCAAGGTGAAATCCATGTGAGACAGTCCAGCGCCGCCGACCTCTTCGGGAAAGTTGCAGGCATAGAAACCGAGATCGATGCATTTCTGCTTGATCTGCTCCCCCAGCTCATGAGGCACCTGCCCGCTGTGCTCAACCTCGGCTTCATGAGGGTAAATCTCGTTCTCGACAAAACTGCGGACGGTCGAGACGATCATCTCCTGCTCTTCTGACAAACCAAAATGCATGCGGCGC
This sequence comes from Pelagimonas sp., assembly GCF_058892305.1. Classification (NCBI taxonomy): domain Bacteria; kingdom Pseudomonadati; phylum Pseudomonadota; class Alphaproteobacteria; order Rhodobacterales; family Roseobacteraceae; genus Pelagimonas; species Pelagimonas sp. Next base: position 119,200 of record NZ_JBZXVN010000030.1, on the reverse strand, counting down.
TCCTTGAGTTCTGCACAAAAGGTAACTTTGGCTCGCCAGTTTTAATCATGCATGATACGGCGTCGACCATGCACAAGTCGAACCCCATCCCCAAAACACGCAAAATCGGCGTTTTGCTTTTTGAGCAATTCTCCAATCACGCCTTGGCCAACGCCGTGGAGCCCCTGCGTGCCGCCAATTCTTTGGGGCGTCAAAACCTATATGATTGGCATTTCTTGGGGATTGAAAACGGGACGGTCATATCGTCGAGCGGATTGCCGGTGACACCCGATGGCACGCTGAGCAATCATCCCGGCGGCGACCTGTTGTTGGTCTTGCCCAGCTATGGGTTCAAGGATCAGGGCACACCGCAAACCCTACGTGCCTTGCGCGCCGCGCGGTCGCGGTTTAAGCAGATTGCCGGGTTGGACATGGGGTCGTGGCTTTTGGCAAAGGCCGGATTACTGGAGGGGCAACGCGCCACCATTCATTGGGATGAGATCACCCATTTTGCCGAGCGTTTTCCAGAGGTTGAGGTGCGAGAAGATCGCTATATTGCCCAAGGGTCTATCTTATCCTGTGGTGGGGCTAGCACGACAATGGAGCTGATGCTTGACCTGATCGGCCAGCATCACGGCACGATGCTGCGGCTCGAAGTGGCGGCCTTGTTTATGCATGGCGAACGGGACCCGGCCGAGATCGCACCGGTGCGCATGGGCGACAATCAAGTTGTCCAAGCCGCCGTCGCAATCATGCGGCGTACCACCGAAGCCCCCCTTCCCCTTGAGGCCATCGCCAAGCGGCTGGGTCTGGGCTTGCGCGCCTTGGAAAAGCATTTCGTCAGCGCCACCGGGCATAGCCCGCGCAGTGTGTATTTGTCACTTCGGCTTGGGGTGGCGCGGCGATTGGTGGAACAAACGCGGCTATCGGTCACCGAAATCGCCACCCGCTGTGGATATGAAGATCCAAGCGCTCTCACCCGCGCCTTTAGACGCGAATTTGGCATGACACCACGCGATATGCGCAAGGGCGCGCCCTAGAAGGTTGACCCTAGTCGACGTCCTCTTCAACCTCTTGATAGAACTGACGGATTTGCTGTTTCAGAATACTCAGGTGATTGCGTAGCTCTGCCTGAAAAGCTGCGGAATCTCGGGCACGCAGGGCCGCCATAATCGCCTGATGCTGGGCAAAAACACGGTCTTGGTTACGCCCCACACGCGATCCCAAAAACCGGGCACGCCAAAGCCGCGACAACAAGGATCGATGGGTTTCGGCCAAGGGGATATTGTGCGAGGCCCGCACAATCGCGACATGAAATTCCATATCAATCTCAAAGAGATCAATTTCATCAATCGCGTCTGCCTTCTCCTCCATCCGGGTTTGGATCGCAGCGATTTGGTCAATTTCTTCATCGGTGGCTTTGGCACAGGCCAATTCTCCCGACAACAGCTCAAGCGCACGGACCAAATCCATGCAATCGCTGATTTCTTTCCACGATGGGTCGGCAACAATCGGGCTTCGAGACGGACGTAAAACCACCAACCCTTCGTTGGCCAATTGGCGAATCGCCTCGCGCATCGGTGTGCGACTCACCCCCATCTCGGCGGCATTGTCCCGTTCTTTGATCGGAGAGCCGGGCGCAAGATCGCCACGCAAAATCCCCCGCCGTAGGCGGTTTGCGATATGCTCAAAGCGGTTTTCTTCTGCCATGCCCTTCTTAGCCCTCTTTCAGGTTGGGTCCTTGTTCGAACCCTGACCGAAAATGTCGAGTGCAAAATTTGGTATACCAAAATCTGTTGATTGTCGACCACGCTTTCGCTAGCGTGAGGCCTAGATGGTATACCATCTTGTGCAAGGGTCACAAAAAAGACCCTTAAAAACAACGGCGACAGCAGGAGTGTCGCCTTCGGGGAGGAAAGAATGAAACTTAAGAAGATGATTCTAAATTCAGTTGCTGGCGCGGCATTGGCCGTTGCGGGTGGCGCGGCTATGGCTGCTGATGTGACCCTGCGGATCCAGACGCACTATGCGCCTGAAACCGTATCCGGTCAGTTGGCCCAACAATTCGCAAATGACGTTGAACTGATGTCCGGCGGGGCGATCGACATTGAAATGTTCTTCTCGTCATCTGTTGTGGCCTCGGTTGAAACCTTTGACGCGGCGGCCAACGGCATTCTGGACTGCGACATGACAGGTGGCGGTTATCAGACCGGTAAAAACCCGGCGTTCCAGTTCGTTGGAGACATCATGGGCGGCTACGACACGCCTTACCAACAGCTGAGCTGGCTCTATCACGGTGGCGGCTACGACGCGGCCCAAGAACTCTATAACGGCTTTGGCATGCAGCTTGTTGGCTGGTGGGTTTACGGTCAGGAATCGCTGGCCTCTTCCAAGCCAATCGACGGCCCTGCCGCCTTCAAAGACTGGAAATTCCGCTCACCTCCCGGCATGGAAACCAAAATCTTCGAAAAGCTGGGTGCCAAGCCGATCGTGATGGATTTCACCGAAATCTTTACCGCGCTTGAAACCGGTATCATCGACGGTGCCGATGCCTCGGGTCTGGCCAACAACGTAGGTCTAGGTCTCTATGATCTGGTGAAACACGCCAACTATCCTGGCTTCCACTCTATGCCGTCGGATCACTTGGCCTGCAACAAAATGGTTTGGGATGGTCTGAGCGACAGCCATCGCGCCATCATGGACACCGCCATGCAAAAGCTGGCGCTGCAGACCGCACTGACCTTTGAGAAGAAAAATGCCGAAGCTGCGGCTCAGCTGCGCGCCGATGGTGTGACGCTTCACGCTTGGTCTGACGAAGACCTGCAAGCGTTCCGTGACGCAGCCCAGGCCACATGGCCCGAGTTCGCCACAACGGACGAAGCCAAGGCGCTGGTTTCCAGCCACCTTGGTTACCTCAAGCAGCTGGGTCTCGTCTCCGAGTAACCCGTGTCTGAATAAGCCCTTGGGCTGACTGACTGCCCGGCGCGTGGCCCACCCGCGCGCCGGGATCAGTTTTCCTTCCATCCAAGGAAAATCTCTATGTCCTCACCTTCTGTCTGGCTTGGTCCCGCCCGCCAGCCCGTTCGGTTACTGATGATCGGATTTGGTGCCGCCGCCCTGCTTCTGGTTGGCGGCCTTGCTTTCTCTAACGCCTTTCTGGGCAGCGAAGTCGGCATACACCAGATGCTGCGTCCCGAAGGGCGTTTGATCGTCTATCTGACCCTCTTCGTCGTCTTTGGCGCGGTGTTTTTTGCCTCGGTCTATCTCTCCGATACGGTCGGTTCGATCGAAAGCGAACCGGCTGGCTTTTTCGATGTTGTCTCGCTGGTGTCTTCGCGCATCGCGATGATCATGTTGCCCCTGATCGTGATCGTGATGTTTTACGAAGTCATCTCGCGCTACGTCTTTGCCTCCGGTACGCTCTGGGCCAATGAGCTTTCACTCTGGCTCGCCGGTTTTTTGTTTTTGCTATCTGGGCTTTACGCCATGCAGCAACGCAGCCACATCCGTATTTATATCATCTACGATATGATGCCACATTGGATGCAAAAACTGTCGGATTGCATCTCGGTGTTCCTGATCTGGGTTTTTGCCTTTTGCCTATTTTGGGGCGGCTATTCCGAAGCCAAGGCCAAATTCATACGGATGGAGACCTTTGGCACCGCCTGGGATCCCCCCATTCCGGCCACGATCAAGCCGATGATCATTATCATGATCGTCATGGTGGCCATCCAAGCGCTGTCTAACCTGATCGCGGATTGGCACAAAGCTCCTGAACATCACTCTCCTGCGGATGAGATTGACGAAACAGAAATCGAAAACATTCGCCGCACGCTAGAAGTCTCTGGGGAGGATAAATAATGGTTGATGTCGGCACACTTAGCCTGATTTTGCTGCTGGGCATGTTTGCCCTGCTGGCAATCGGCATGCCGCTTGGCTTTGCCTCTGCCTTTTTGGCAGTTGCAACATTGTTGATGAAATTTGGCCCTGACTTGATGTTTGGCCGCTTTGGCATGGGGCCGTTTAACGTTCTGGGTCAGGCGGTCTACCGACAAATGACCAACTATGTGCTCATATCGGTGCCGCTCTTCATATTCATGGCCGCGCTGCTGGAACGCTCCGGTATTGCGCGGGATATGTACAGCTCTCTGAACGTCTGGATGAGCCGGATGCGCGGTGGTATTGCCATCGTGACGTCGATCATGGCCGTGGTCATGGCGGCGATGTCGGGTATCATCGGCGGCGAAGTTGTTCTGCTTGGTCTGATTGCCCTGCCGCAAATGTTGCGCCTTGGCTACAACCAGAACCTCGCCATTGGGACAATCTGCGCCTCTGGATCCTTGGGAACCATGATCCCGCCCTCGATCGTTTTGATCTTTTACGGGCTGGTGACGGAAACCTCGATCAAGGCGCTGTTCACCGCGTCGTTCTTACCGGGGTTCATGTTGGCGTCCTTCTTTATCGTCTACATCATCATCCGCACGCAAATGGACCCGGATCAAGCCCCCTTGCCCCCCGAAGACCCAGACGCCCCCGCCGGGAGCGAAAAGGGCATGATGTTCCTCGGGTTCTTGGCACGCTTTGGCATGTGGGTGTCCGGTGTGATCTTTGCGCGGGCGCTGTTCTTTACCGTGACCGGCGAAAACGCCATCACCGAAGGCGTTGACCCGATCCCGTTGGGAATGGTGTCTGACATTCCTTGGATCGTCGGGGCCTTTGTTCTCTGCGCCTTGGTCGTCTTTGTCATCGTTGGGCGCGAACGCACCGCAATCGGCTGGGACATGGGCAAAGGTCTGATCGCCCCGACGGTGGTGATCGGCGTTGTGCTTGGCTCGATCTATGGCGGTATCACCGGCATCACCGAAGCGGCGGGCATGGGCGTTGTCGCCGTCTTTGTCATTGGCTTGATCCGACGTGAGATGACCTTTGATATTGTTTGGGACGCGGTCATGCGGACCATCAAATCGACCGGCACCATCATTTGGGTCACCATTGGCGCGGCGGCTTTGGCTGCGGCCTATACGCTTGCGGGGGGGCCGACCTTTGTGGCCAACACCATTGTTGGGGCCGATATGCCGACGATGGGGATCATTCTGGTGATGATGGTTGTGTTCCTGATCATGGGGATGTTCATGGATTGGGTTGGCATTGTTCTGTTGATCATGCCGGTTTTCCTCCCAATCGTGATGAAACTGCCACCCGAGGAAATTGGGTTCCTTGGCTCGGTTGATGCCAAGTATATCCCGATTTGGTTTGGTGTGGTGTTCTGTATGAACATGCAGGTGTCCTTCCTGTCGCCCCCCTTTGGTCCTGCGGCCTTCTATCTGAAATCCGTGGCTCCGGCGCATATCTCGCTGACCGATATCTTCAAAGGGTTCCTGCCCTTTATCGCCCTGCAATTGCTGGCGCTCTCGGTTTTGCTGATCTGGCCACCAATCGTCACGATCTTTTTGTAAACTGATCGGGCCCCAAGACCGGGGCCCGGCCTCAAACATTTCCGGTTCTGCACCGGACACAACAACAAATTGCCCCGGGGTCCGTCCCGGGGCAGACTTATGAAAGACTGCTGACCATGAGCATCACCCGCCTGTCCCCCCAAGACAATGTCGCCACGGCCCTGACCACACTTCAACCGGGCCAATCCGAGGCAACCGAAATTATCCCACGCGGTCACAAGCTGGCGCTTCGCGACATTCAGGCGGGGGAAAAAGTACAAAAATACGCCCAAACCATTGGTTTTGCCTCGTGCGATATTGCCAAAGGCGCGCATGTCCATTCGCATAACCTCGAATTTCGCAACGTTGAGGCCGACTATGGCTTTGCCACCAATCTGCGCTCCGTTGCCCCCGCCGCAACCCAAGACAGCTTTATGGGTTATCGCCGCGACACCGGTCGTGTCGGCACCCGCAATTACATCGCCGTTCTGACCTCGGTGAATTGTTCGGCCACGGCGGCACGGATGATTGCACAGGCCTTTACCCCCGAGGTTTTGGCCGACTATCCGAACGTCGATGGCGTCACCGCCTTTGTGCATGGCACCGGTTGTGGCATGGGTGGCGACGGCACCGGATTCGAAGCACTGCAGCGGGTGATGTGGGGCTATGCCCGCAACCCCAATGTCGGCGGCGTTCTTATGGCCGGACTTGGCTGTGAGATGAACCAGATCGATTGGTTGATCGAATCCTATGGGCTCAAACCCGGCCCGCTTTTTCAATCAATGAACATCCAGGACGTTGGCGGATTGCGCAAAACCGTTGATCTAGGCATTGCCAAAATCAAAGCCATGCTGCCCATCGTCAACGAGGCCAAACGCGAACCCTGCCCCGCTTCTGAGCTGATGGTGGCGCTGCAATGTGGCGGGTCTGATGCCTGGTCCGGCATCACCGCCAACCCGGCGGTGGGCTACGCCTGTGATCTCTTGGTGGCCCAAGGCGGCACCGGCGTTTTGGCCGAAACACCCGAGATTTACGGGGCTGAGCATCTGCTGACCGCCCGCGCCGTGGATGACACCGTCGGCGGCAAATTGGTCGATCTGATCCATTGGTGGGAAGATTACACCGACCGCAACAAGGGCAGCATGGATAACAACCCCTCGCCGGGCAACAAAAAGGGTGGGCTTACCACCATCCTTGAAAAATCGCTTGGCGCGGCGGCCAAGGGCGGAACCTCGCCGCTCACCGGGGTTTATAAATATGCCGAAGCGGTCACGTCAAAAGGGTTCACCTTTATGGATAGTCCGGGCTACGATCCGGCTTCGGTCACCGGGCAGATCGCCTCGGGCTGTAACCTTGTGTGTTTCACTACCGGGCGTGGATCGGCCTTTGGGTCCAAACCTTCGCCCTGCATGAAAGTGGCCACCAACAGCGATATGTACAATCGCCTGACCGATGACATGGACGTCAATGCCGGGCGCATTCTGACCGGTGACGCCTCGATCGAAGAGGTCGGGCGCGAAATCTATGAAATGTGGTTGCGCATGGCCAGCGGTGAAGCCAGCAAATCCGAGGCGCAGGGCCTTGGCGACTACGAATTTGTGCCCTGGCAAATCGGCGCGGTCATGTAATGACGGCGGCCCTTCCCCTTTGTGTGATCGGTGCCGGACAGATCGGGATGCGCCATATTGAGGTTGCTCAGGTGCTTCCCGATGTGGCTCTTGTCGGTGTTGTCGAACCAGATGCCGCCCGGCGGGCGGATTTGGCGGCGCTTGGCTTGCCGATGGTGCCTGATGTCGCCGACCTTCCACAGGGCACCAAAGCCGCCATTGTCGCCACCCCAACCCCGTTGCATTTTCGCGCCACGCGTGACGCCTTGGAACGGGGCATGGGCGTTTTGGTCGAAAAACCGATTGGTGCGTCGATGGACGAGGCCAAAGCGTTGATCCGATTGGCCCGCGCCTTGGGCTTGCCCTTGTTCACGGGGCACCACCGCAGATGTCATCCGTTTAGCATCGCGGCGCGTGATATTCTTTTCAAGATTGGCAAACCCATTGCTTTGCAAGGGTTTTGGTCGATGCGCAAACATGACAGCTACTATGACGTTCCGTGGCGGTGTGCCACCGGTGCCGGCCCGTTGATGACCAACCTCAGCCACGAGGTCGACCTTTTGCGGTTTCTGTTTGGCAATATCACCGAGGTGTCGGCAATGTTGTCAAATGCGGCGCGCCACCTGCCGGTCGAAGATACCGCGACCCTGAATTTGCGCTTTGCCAACGGGGCTTTGGGGTCGTTCCTGATCTCAGATGCCGGGGCCTCGCCTTGGGCTTTCGAGGCCGCCTGTGGTGAAAACCCGGATTTGGCGCAATCGGGTCAAGACTACATTCGCGCCACGGGCACCGAGGGCGCATTGGAGTTCCCATCCCTGACGCTTTGGACCGGGAACAAGAACGAAGCCACCAATTGGCGCACCCCAATGACGCGGGTCGCAGGCCCCGACTTCGACGGCATTGACCCGTTGCGCGAACAAATGCGCCGCTTTGCCCATGTGGTCTCGGGCGGCAAAGACACCCTGCTCTGCAGCGCCGAAGACGGGCTGGCAGCGCTAGAAATTTCATTGGCCGCCACATTGTCAGGCCAGACCGGGATGCCGGTCCGGGCGGGCGGTGTGCCCGGCGACTATACAGGAGCATGAGATGAGCAAAGAACATATCGGATTTATTGGATTGGGCCTAATGGGGCGCGCCATGGTCGAATGCCTGCAAAAGGACGGCTACAACGTCACTGTTTTGGGCAACCGCGACCGCACTGGCGTCGAAGAGGCCCTAGCGCGCGGCGGAAGCGAGGCCGCAAATGCCCGCGAGGTGGCAGAAGCGACCGATATCGTCATGTTGTGCATGGGCACCTCTGAGCAGGTCGAGGGCCGCATCTATGGCGATGATGGCGTATTGGCCGGGGTTAAAGAGGGCCAGATCGTTATTGATTTCGGCACGTCCCTGCCCGGTTCGACGATCAAGATCGGCACGGATATCGACGCCAAAGGCGCGTTTTACATGGATGCCCCAATTGGGCGGACCCCGGCCCATGCGGTGGACGGGTTGTTGAACCTAATGTGCTCTGGCGACAAAGGCGCGTTTGATCGCGCCAAGCCCGTGTTGGATGTGCTGGGCGAAAACGTCTTTCATTTGGGCAAGTTGGGCAGCGGTCACACGATCAAGCTGATCAACAACTTCTTTGCACAGACCGTTGCCATGGGCATGGCCGAGGCCTTTGTCACAGCAGATGCCGCCGAGATTGATCGCCAAGCCCTATATGATGTGATGGCCGCGGGGCCGTTGCGCTCGGGCATGATGGACTTCATTCGCAATTATGCGGTTGATGGCCAGATCGATTTGGCGTTCTCTGTGGACAACGCTGGCAAAGATGTTGGCTATTTCCGCGAAATGTCCGCCGAGTTGGGCTTGAACAGCCGCATGTCGGCCTGTGCCAGTAACATCTTGAACGAAGCCCGTGATGGTGGTGAAGGCGACATGATGGTACCGGAAATGGTTGACTGGATGAGTCGCAACCTACCCAAAGGATAAGCAATGGCCACCACCGCCCCCCGCGAAGAGCGCACCAAAGCCGGTGTGTTGCTGATGGCTTTAGCGGTGGTGTTTTTCACCTGCATCGACACAACAGCGAAATGGCTGATCCTCACCGGTTTGCCCGCCCTTCAGGTGGTGTTTGCCCGGTATTTCGGCCATTTCATATCGGCCTTTGGGTTCTTCATGCTGCGTGAGGGGCCAAGCGCCTTTCGCACCCAACACCCTTGGCAACAGGCGCTTCGGGCGTTCTTCTTGCTGGGAAGCACGATCTGTAACTTTATAGCGCTGCAATATTTGCCGATCACCGTGACCACGACAATCATGTTCGCCGGGCCGATTGTGATCACGCTTTTGGCGATCCCACTGCTGGGGGAACAAGTTGGTATCCGCCGGATTGCCGCCGTCTGTGTTGGGTTTCTAGGCGTGTTGGTTGTGATGCAGCCTTGGGGCACGGCCTATCACCCGGCGATGTTTCTCAACATTTTGGCGATCACTCTGGCCTCGCTTTACTTTATCATGACGCGCAAAATGGCCGGCCGCGAAAGCAATGCCGCACAACAGCTTTGGGCAAGCGGTATTGCGACGCTGGTCCTGATCCCTGTGGTGCTGCCAATCTGGGTCTGGCCAAGCGCCAAGGCTTGGCCCGCCTTTCTGATCATTGGGGTCTTTGGGGCTCTCGGTCATATCAGCGCGACAACCGCACATCGTCTGGCTGATGCGTCGATCCTTGCCCCGGTGATCTATATCCAAATCTTTCTGGCGGCTTTGGCCGGTATCCTTGTCTTTGATACCTGGCCAACCCTTTGGACACTTGTTGGTGGCTCAATCATTGTCGCCTCTGGCCTCTATATCTGGCACCGCGAACGGATCAAAACCAGCGCGTGAGACAGGCGGAAAAGCCGTGCACGGCTTTTGCAAATTCCATGCATGGAATTTGGGTGCGCCCGGCCTCTCGCAATCTCGCTTTATCCGCGGCCGATATAGGGCATGCCAGGGGCCATGACGGTCATGAATTGCACATTCGCCTCAAGCGGAAGTTCCGCCATATGCATGACCGAACTTACCACATGCGCAACATCCATTACGGGTTCCACCGCGATAGACCCGTCGGCCTGTGGCACTCCTTGGGTCATGGCCTGCGCCATGTCAGTCAGCGCATTGCCAATGTCGATCTGACCACAGGCGATGTTGAACGCCCGACCATCCAATGAAATCGTCCGCGTCAACCCGGTGATGGCGTGTTTCGACGTGCTATAGGGGGCCGATCCCCAGCGCGGCACATAGGCCGACACCGATCCATTGTTGATGATCCGCCCACCTTGCGGGTCCTGCCGACGCATCCGCGCAAATGCCGCCCGTGCGCAAACAAACGATCCGGTCACGTTGATGTCCATGCACTGGCGGAAATCCTCAACGCTCACCTCATCTATCGGCGCGCCTTTAACACTCACCCCGGCATTGTTGAACAGCGCGTCCAAGCGCCCCCACTCGGCGACCACCGCATCAAAAGCCGCATCAACCTGCGCCTCATCCGTCACATCACAAGGCAAGGCCAAAGCCGCCCCTGCATAGCGATCCGCCAGTGCCTCAAGTGGTTCCGGGCTACGCCCAATCAATCCAACGCGCCATCCCGCGTCCAAAAACGCCTCGGCACAGGCTTTGCCAATTCCACGCCCGGCCCCGGTGATAATAATTGTCTTGCTCATGAAACCTCCCCCAGCTTCTTCTTTCCCCAAATATCCTAGGGAGTCTCGAGCAACGCTCGAGACGGGGCAGCGCCCCATCCCCCATTAGACCAAAAGAGCCCCCGATCAGATCGAAGGCTTCTTTAAATTAGTGATTGTCGCGCGCCAAGGTGCGGCCAATTTTCTGATAGGCCGTCGCCAGCTCAAGACAGCCCCCTTCGGCCAACTGCCCGACATGCTTGCGATAAATCTCTTGCCAAGGAGTCTGGTGTTCCAACTCCGGCTCTTCCCAAGCGTCGATCCGCGCCTGCCATTCGCCATCGTCCACCAAGGCATTGAGCGTCGAGTTGTTCAAATCCAACCGCACCATGTCCCCGGTTTTTAGGTAAGCCAAACCACCACCCACAACTGATTCAGGTGACGCATTCAATATCGACGGGCTTTCCGATGTGCCCGACTGACGGCCATCACCAACGGTTGGCAGGTGGTTGATACCGCCTTTGATCAGCTCATCAGGTGGCTGCATGTTCACAACTTCGGCCGAGCCGGGATAACCAACACAGCCGACGCCGCGAATAAACAGGATGCAGTTTTCATCAATTTCAAGCGCCGGATCGTTCAGACGGTCATGATAATCCTCTGGCCCTTCAAACACGATGGCGCGGGCTTCGTGCACGCCCTCTTTACCGGGATGCGACAAGAAACGTTGTTGGAAGTCCGCCGAAATCACCGAGGTTTTCATCAGAGCGCTGTCAAAGAGATTGCCAGACAGGACCTTGAACCCCGAATTTTCGCGCATCGGCGCATCATAGGTTTTGATCACATCGAGATCGACGCTTTCGACACCGTCCAATGTTTCGCCCATGGTTTGACCCGAGGCGGTCATCGCGCCTTCGTGCAAACGTCCGGCCTTCTTGAGCTCGCCCATGATCGCGGGGACGCCACCGGCGCGGTAGAACCCTTCGCCCAGGTATTCGCCCGCCGGTTGGACATTGGCCAACAAAGGCACATCAAAACCAACCGTTTCCCAATCTTTGACGTTAAGTTCGACCCCAACATGGCGGGCTACGGCCTGCAAATGCGGCGGGGCGTTTGTCGACCCACCAATCGCGGCATTGGTGACAATTGCGTTTTCAAAGGCCTCGCGGGTCATGATGTCGGATGGTTTGAGATCATCAAGAACCATCTGCACAATGCGCTTACCGGTCAAAAAGGCCATTTCCATCCGTTCGCGGAAAGGCGCAGGAATGGCGGAACTTCCGGACAAGGTCATGCCCAGCGCTTCGGCCATGGCGTTCATCGTCGACGCCGTGCCCATAGTGTTGCAATGGCCCATCGACGGGGCTGAGGCGCAGGCGCGCTCCATGAATTCTTCGTAGTCAATCTTGCCCTCGGCCAGCAAACGACGGCCTTCCCAGATCACTGTGCCCGACCCGGCGCGTTTGCCTTTGAACCAACCGTCCAACATCGGCCCGCCATTGAGCGCAATCGCCGGGAGGTCAACCGTTGCCGCCCCCATCAACATCGCCGGAGTTGTCTTGTCACAGCCCGTGGTCAGAACCACGCCGTCAATCGGATAACCATGCAGCACCTCGACCAAAGTCAGATAGGCAAGGTTGCGATCAAGCGCCGCGGTGGGGCGTTTGCCGGTTTCTTGGATCGGATGCACCGGGAATTCCATTGGAATCCCCCCCGCTTCGCGGATACCGGCCTTGATCCGATCCATCAGGAACACGTGGATTTTGTTGCATGGGGCCAGATCGCTACCGGTTTGGGCGATGCCGATGATCGGGCGCTCGCTCTGAAGCTCTTCGCGGGTGAATGTCGCGTTCTGGTAGCGTTCAAGATAGAGCGCGGTCATGCCCGGATTGTTCGGGTTGTCGAACCATTCCTGAGAGCGGAACCGCTTGTGGGCGCGGGTATCTGACATGTTTTTCCTTCCCTGGCATGGCACGGCCCTTGGGCCATGCGCATAAGCTATTCACATTTTTAATCGGGGTCGCACGGCGTGTGGCGGCAAGCGCCCCCCTCTCGTGTCACCGCTGCTGTAACGCGAATCCGGCCGTGCGACAAGGCAGTTCCACTATTCAGAATTAAGTCCCAAATAGTGAAACCACTCACGCAAAAAGCCAAAAACTCCCCCATTTGCAAAAATGGTATACCATTCTTTGAAACCTGCAAGTGATCATTTCCCATTGATCGAACATAGCAAGCAGATACGCTTGTGAATTGTTTCTTTCTCAATTTTGGTATACCAAATTATTTAGGAGAACGTCTCAACGACGTTTTTGGGACGTTTGGGGGGACATCTATGAAACGAGTCATGGCACTTGGGCTGGTGATATTAACTGTGCCGCTTTCAGCTGGCGCAGAGGTCGCCTTGCAAGAGGTCAACGGTTGCATTGAAAACGCCCGCAGTTTGGGGACGTCCCCGATGTCATGCGTGGACAACACCCATGTCCCCTGCCTCGAAATTCCAGCCGAGACACCGAATGTTGCCACCCTTTGTTTCAAAGAAGCACAAGACACATGGTCGATGGGGATGAGCAATGCCTTGGACGTGATCAAAGGCAGCCTACCGGACATAGCCCCGATTGCCAGTATTGAGGTGAAATACGATTTGCTTAGCGGGTTGTTGCAATGTGACCGGATGGCCGAATTGGCCACGCTTCAAAACGCCGAAGACGAACAGATTTTGCTGCAAAAGACCCGATGCAGTGCCACGGCCTCTGGCTTGGCCTATGTACGGTTGGTGTGGCGCGCGCCCGAGGGGGCAACCCATGCTGACTGAGCCCCCTGCCCTTACGCTGATCGACGATGCTCCGCGTCCAACCACCGCACAAATCAACGCTTTTGACGGCATCCCAACCAGCTTTGTCTGTGATGCTTTGGGCGGCAACGGGGCCATGGCAGTCACGGTTGCGCCGGTGGGCTTTGGTCGCGATCTCGACTGCCGCGCCTTTGGCCCGGCCTTGGTGGCGGGCAATAGTCCGGGCGATATTATTGGCACCTTGGGTGCGGTGCATATGGCCCAAGCCGGGGATTTCATTGTCGCCGAAGCCCAAGGACATCAGGGCTGCGCCGCCGCTGGGGATTTATTACTGGGTCAGCTCCGCAATGCCGGCGCGGTTGGCTTTGCCACCGATGGGCCAATGCGCGATTATGACGGTATTGTCGCCGCTGGCCTACCCGCGTGGTGTACCGGCTTGTCCCCCAATTCGCCGTTTTCCAAAGGCCCCGGATACACCGGCGGCGTCGCGATGGTCGGCGGAGTTCGCGTGGCGACCGGAGATATGATCGTTGCCGACCGCGATGGTGTGGTCGTGATTCCCTTTGACCAGATTGAGGACGTCATTGCCGCCCTACCCGCCATTCAGGCCCAAGAGACCGACCGCGATACCAAGGTACGCAACGGCTTCAAAACCCCGCTCGATCTCGATCAGATGCTGAAAGATGGCCAGGCCTGTCGCAAAACCGCGCGCAAAAATGGTATACCAAATGCAGCATCGTCTTGACCCCGCGGACAGGGATGTAGAACTCACAGGCAATAGATTTATTGCAGGACCAGACTATGCCCCATGACACCGCGATTGCCGAGCTGAAATCCCTTTTGGGCGACCGATTGGTCGCGACACAGGCCGATCGTGACCTTCATGGTCAAAACGAAAGCTATCACCCGACCTTGCTCCCTGATGCGGTGGCCTATCCCGACACCACGCAAGAGGTCTCGGAGATCATCAAAATCTGTGCGGCGCATGACTGCCCCGTGACCGCCTATGGCGCGGCAAGTTCGCTAGAAGGGCAGCATTTGGCCACCAAGGGCGGCATCAGCCTTGATACCAGCCGCATGAACAAGCTTTTGAACGTGAATGACGAAGACCTAAATGTTGTAGTGCAACCGGGCTTGACGCGGATTGAATTGAACGAAGAGCTGCGTGCCACAGGCCTGTTTTTTCCGCTTGATCCCGGTGCCAATGCCTCGCTTGGTGGCATGGCGGCGACGCGGGCCTCGGGCACCACGGCGGTGCGCTATGGCACCATGGCCGATTGCGTCTTGGCCCTTGAGGCGGTGATGGCCGATGGCACAATCATCCGCACCGGTTCGCAGGCGCGCAAATCCTCGACCGGTTATGATCTAACCCATCTTTTGATTGGCTCCGAAGGCACGCTTGGCATCATCACCGAGTTGACCCTGAAACTTCAGGGCATCCCCGAGGCGGCCTCGGCAGCAACCTGTCGATTTGAGAGCGTCGAAGAGGCCGTCAACTGTGTGATCCTGACAATCCAAAGCGGCCTGCCGATGGCGCGGATCGAATTGATCGACGAATTGATGGTGCGCGGGTTCAACGTCTATAGCGACGCGGGCCTACCGGAAAAGCCGCATCTCTTTGTTGAATTCCACGGTACGCCAAGCGCGGTGGCCGAACAGGCGGCGTTGTTCGGTGAAATCGCCGAAGACTTTGGCGCAACCGGGTTTGAACACGCCGAAAAGACCGAAGACCGCAACAAGCTTTGGACCATGCGCCACAATGCGCACCATGCCAACAAGGCGCTGGCCCCCGGCAAAGGCGTCATTTCAACCGATGTTTGTGTGCCGATTTCGAAACTTGCCGAGGCCATTGTCGAAGCCCAAGACAAGGCCCGCGACATGGGACTTAGCTGTGCCATTGTTGGCCACGTCGGCGACGGAAACTACCACTGTGGGTTGAACGTTGACACATCGGACGCCGAGGAAATGAAAACTGCCAAAGCCTTTGTCGGTGTTCTGAACGACAGCGCCCTGCGCCTTGGTGGGACAGTCAGCGGTGAACATGGCATCGGCATGGGCAAAACCGCCTATATGCACGCCGAACATGGCCCGGCCCTTGCCTATATGCGCGCCATCAAGGCCGCATTGGATCCAAAGGGTATTTTGAATCCGGGCAAGATGTTGCCCGCTACCAATCACCACTGAACGACGGAAAACACCTGATATGAAACGCTTTTTGTGCCTCGGAGAATGTATGGTCGAGCTGGCCCCGACGTCGGACGGGCTTTACCGTATGGGCTATGCCGGGGATACGTTCAATTGTGCTTGGTATGCGCGGCAATTGCTTGGCGATGACTGGGTCGTGCAATATGGCACCGTGGTCGGAGAGGATGCGGCATCCGATGGGATGCTGGCCTATATGGAGGATCATGGCGTTGATACCGCGACCGTGCGTCGGGTGTCTGAGCGCACGGTAGGATTGTATTCGATCCAACTCAAGGATGGCGAGCGCAGCTTCTCCTATTGGCGGGGTGAGGCGGCAGCACGGCTTTTGGCCGATGACGAGGCGTGGCTTGATAGTATTCTGGCCGACCGTCAGGTGATCCAGTTCTCGGGCATTACCTTGGCCATCCTGTCGCCGGAAAAACGCGAGGTTTTGGCCCGCGCCCTGACCCGTGCTCGTGCCGCTGGGGCTTTGGTGGCCTTTGACACCAATCTGCGCCCCAAACTCTGGGAAAGCGAACAGGCGATGCGCGATGGTTTGCTCCTTGGGGCGTCAGTGTCGGATGTGGTGTTGCCAAGCTTTGACGAGGAAGAGGCCTGTTTTGGCGACAAATCCCAAGCGGACACCATCACGCGGTATCGCAATGTTGGGGCCAAGGTGATCGCGGTCAAAAACGGCCCCGATACATGCCATGTTTGGGCGGACGGCGTTGGCGAAAGCCTTGTGACCCCTGCCGCTGTGGCCAAGGTGGTCGACAGCACCGCCGCCGGTGACAGCTTTGCCGGTGGGTTCCTCGTGACTTTGGTCCAAGGGGCCACAGCAGCAGAGGCCACCAAGGAAGCCTCGGAATTGGCAGCACAGGTCATTCAACGGCGCGGCGCGCTGGCCCCTGATATTTTTGGCAAAGGATAGGCGTTATGAAGGTATTGATATTGGGCGGCGGCGGGTTTCTTGGCCGCAAACTGGCGCTAAAATTGGCCGAGCAGCAGTCGCTTCGCGGCAAAGCAATCGACCAGATGGTTTTGGCCGATATTGTCGACCCAAAGCCGATCGAGGCCCCATTTCCCGTTCACTATCAACCTTGTGACATCTCTAACCCGGCCTCGGTTGCCGATTGTATCGATGCCGAAACGGATGTGATTTACCTTTTGGCGGCGGTGGTCTCGGCCCATGCCGAAGAGGATATCGACGCCGGGCTAAGCGCCAACATGATGGGTGTTTTGAACGTCTTGGAACGCTGCCGTGCGCTTGGGACCTGCCCCGTTGTGGTCTTTACCTCGTCCATCGCCGTCTTTGGTGGCGACACGCCGCAGCCGTTCAACGATTTTAGCCTGCCCAATCCACAGACCAGCTATGGTGCGCAAAAGATGATCGGCGAATATCTCGTCACCGATTATTCGCGCCGTGGGTTGATTGATGGGCGTGGCTTTCGCCTTCCGACGATCACCGTGCGCCCCGGCAAACCCAACCGCGCCGCCAGCAGCTTTATGTCGTCGATTTTTCGCGAACCTTTGAACGGGGAGGCAGCCAATTGCCCGGTCGAGCCTGATTTTAAACAGCTCTATCTTTCCCCGCGCAAATGCATCGAAAACCTGATCAAAGGGGCCGAATTGCAGGCAGCCGATTTGGGGCAAAACCGCTGTATGACAATGCCGGGCAAGGTGTGGTCGATTGGTCAGATGATCGAGGCGATGACCAATGTCACCGGGCCCGCCGCCGCCACCCGGATCACATGGCAAAAACAGCCAGAGATCGAAGGCATTCTTAAGGGCTGGCACATGGATATTCGCACCGATCGCGGGCTTGCTCTTGGCCTTGAACCCGATGACAGTTTCGAAGACAACATCCGTATCTACCTAGAAGACGACGCGCCGCAATCGTGAAAGGCCACGCCATGAGCAACTTTGCCAACTACCCGTGCTTGAAAGATAAAACCGTATTTATCACCGGCGGGGCCTCGGGGATTGGGGCGGAGATCGTGTCGGCTTTTGCCGCCCAGGGGGCCAAGGTTGGCTTTGTTGACAAGGATGTCGCCGGTGGCGAGGCTTTGGCGGCGAAACTTGGCGGCGATGTGGCCTTTGAGGCGTGTGACTTGCGCGACATCGACAGTTTAAAAACCGCTTTTGCCAATCTTGCGACGCGCCTTGGCGATGCGCAGGTTCTGGTGAACAATGCGGCGCGCGATGATCGTCATGATTGGCGCGAGGTGACCCCAGAGTATTGGGATGAGCGTCAGCAAACCAACCTCAAACACATGTTCTTTGCGATGCAGGCCGTTGCCCCGGCCATGGTCGCTGCAGGGGCCGGTTCGATCATCAACATGGGGTCAAATTCATGGTGGGAAGCGGTGGGCAATTTCCCCGCCTATGCCACCGCCAAAGCCGCCGTACATGGGTTGTCGCGCACCATGGCGCGGGATTTGGGCGATGCGCGTATTCGGGTCAACACGGTGGTGCCCGGCTGGATCATGACCGAGCGTCAAAAAGAGCTTTGGGTGACACCCGAAGGGCTTGCCGATCATCTCAAAAACCAATGCCTGCCTGACGCCATAGACCCGGTCTATGTCGCGCGCATGGTGCTGTTTTTGGCCTCTGATGATGCCGCCATGTGTACCGGCGGCAACTTTTTCGTCGATGGTGGCTCGGTCTAACCCGAGCCCACTATTCCGTTACTCGGTACGACCGTAAAATGTCATGCGGGCCTCTGGCGACAGGGACACGCCCGGTTCGGTATTATAGGCCAAGACCGCCAACATACGGGTGCGCGCGCCATCGTTCGGCGCAACGCGGTGGATCGAGTTGCGGCCACGGAAAAACACCAATGTACCGGCCTCGGCAGTCACCGTGTTGACCTCGGCTTTGCCATCCAGAATGTCGCCAACCGTGTCAAAGCCCATCTCGCCGCTATCAGCGTCGCGCACGTCGCTGACATATTCAAACTGCCCCCCCTTCTCCGGCGCTTGCACCATCAGCGTGATCGCAAAGGAGGAGTTGTCAAAATGCCAACCTAGTTCCTGGCCGGTTTTGGCAAAGTGCAAGTTGATCGACGAAAGCGGATCGGCGTATTCGTAAAGCGCCTGCTCGCCCAACACCTCACAGAGGAAGCCGCGAAAGTCATCGGCGTTATAGAGCGTCCGAAGCGCAGAGTCCGCCGGCATCAGATCATCGGTGATACATCCCTTGGATGAGGTCACCAACCGGTTGCGCGGATGGTCTGGGGCAAAGTCGGGGTCCGGCGCGCTGAGGTAAACAGTATGCTGGGCGGTGGTCGCAAAGACTTTGTCTTCGTTGGCGTGGCCCTCGTCGTGAATGGTCTTGATCGCCTTTGGCGTGACAAAACCCGGCATGCTTAGAATGCCGGTCGCGTCATATTCAGCCTTGCAGGCAGCGCGAAAGTCGGGGTCGGCGATTGGATAGGTCGTTAGGTTCACGATCTCAGGGAAATGCATGGCCTGTCCTTTGTGTTGGCGTCATCCCAGTGATAATCGAGATTTAAGATCGGAAAAAATTGTATTATCCAGCCTATTAGGAAAGAAAAATCACTCCAGAAGGTGTCTTGATGAAAATCACCTTGCGCCAATGTCAATATTTTCGCGCCGTCGCCGAAACGGGGGGCATTGCCTCTGCGGCAGAGATCCTTGGCATTTCGCAGCCCGCGATTGCTCAGGCGATCCGCAAGCTTGAGGATATGACCGGGTTGATCCTGTTCCGACGTCTTCATGCGCGGGGTATGGAGCTTACCCCGCATGGGAGCGCATTTTTGCGCCATGTAGAATGCCTATTGGCGACGGCGGCACAGGTTGAGCAGGCTGTGACCTCGATTGCGGAAAACCGCAGCGGCACGATACGGCTAGGGTGTTTTCAATCCCTTGCGCCGTTTTGCTTGGCCCAGATTGTTCGCGGATACAAAAACCGCGCGCCCGGCGTTGTGTTGGAGGTGTGCGAAATGCTGCAACATGACTTGACCGACGCGCTTGTCGCCAATGAGCTTGACCTCGCGATCCTCTATGATCTTGGCTTGGACCCCGGCCACCTTGCGTGGCACACGCTGGCCGTTGCCGAACCCTATCTAATCGTGCCTCCGGGCCATCGGCTTGATCGCCGCCACCCTGCATCGCTGACCGAGTTGAAAGGCGAGGATTTCATTCTTTTCGATGCCCCGCAAAGCCGGGAGTATTTTTATGCAATTTTTGCAAAACATGGGATCAGACCGCAGATAGCTTTTCGATCGGCCTCGATAGAATCAGTCCGATGTAGCGTGGCACAGGGCTTGGGCGTGTCCATTTTGTCGATGCGTCCGGCGTCAAATGACACCTATGACGGCAACCGGGTTGTCCCGATCAAACTGCGCGACGATCTCCCTCCGACGCCAATTGTGATGGCCTATCGCGCCGATCCAAGGCCCAGCGCCTTGGCCGAGCCCCTTATCGAGTATTGCGGGGAGGTTTTCGCGAGGATGGGCCATTTCAGCTAGACCAACCAGAAAAGCACAAAAGATCACATTGTTCAGAGCCTTGGATTGACGAGAAACTTGCCCCGCCCGATAAGCCAGTAACTGGTTACAAAATTTGGGAAATACCCCGGGGCAAGACCCTTTTATGAGGTGAGTTTATGACTTTGAGATTGAGTGCGGCGCAGGTTTTCGCCAAGGCCCTTATCGGCACCTGTTTGTTGAGTATCGCAGGCTGTGCCCAGCCCCCCGGCCCCTCCATTCCCCAAAACGAAAACGCCAGCCTTGCCGAGGCGAAGGCCGCGCTCAAGACCTGTTCATCCTACGCAAATAGCGGTGGAAATGCCGCCGTTGTGGCCAATTATGCCGCCGGTGCTGCCTTTGGCGGTGTTGTGGTTGGACCAATCATTGTTGCGTCAAACCATCACAACATTCGCAGGCGTGGCGAAGCCGGTGCCGTTGACAATTGTCTTGAACGCTACGGGTTCACGCGGCGCGAATTGAGTGAAGGGGAGCTTCACATGCTCAACCGCTTGGGTCCCTATGGCCGTGAGAAATTTCTCGGTCATCTGATCGGGGGCGGCACCTTGGAAACTTACGTCAACTAGACCAAGGAACCGCCGGTTTCTTTGCTTTGCAGTATTTAGTTCACCGGGGTAAGCAACGCGTCCCCGGCCAGAAACGCCGCGATATTGTCGTGTTGCAGCACCGCCATGGCGGTGCGGGTTTCCACGGTGCCCGACCCCTGATGCGGTTGGAGAACCACGTTATCAAGCGCGGCAAAGCGCGGGTCGATATTGGGTTCATTCAGGAACACATCAAGCCCCGCCCCGGCTATCGCTCCGCTTTCCAAAGCGTCCAAAAGCGCTGCTTCGTCCACCGTTGTGCCGCGCGAAATGTTGATGACAACACCCCGTGGACCAAGCGCGGCAATCGCCTCGGCCGAAACATGTTTTTCGGTCTCTTTGCCACCAACAAGAGCGATCACCAGAAAATCGACCGCCGCCGCCAGAGACACCACATCAGAATGATAGGTCCAGCCCGGCGTGTCTTTTTGAGAGCGTGAGCTATAGTGAATGTCCATCTTGAACGCCGCCAAACGGTCGGCGATTTCGCGACCAATGCGCCCCAAGCCGACGATCCCGACAGTCGACCCAGACGCTTTGCGGTTCAAGGGAAGCTCACCTTCCTTGGCCCAAAGGCCCGACCGCGCCCGCGCCTCGCCGACGATCATGTTGCGCGATTGCGCCAGCAACATTGCCACGGCCAAATCGGCAACATCGTCGTTCAAAACGTCCGGTGTGTTGGTCACTTTGATACCGCGCGCCGAAGCGGCGGTGACGTCGATGGCATCATAGCCAACACCGAAATTGGCGATCACACCAAGATTGGGCATCTGGTCCATGATCTCGGCTCCCAGCGGCATATGCCCTTTGAACGCCAGCGCGGTGATGCCCGCCCGCGTGGATGCGTCGATTGCGGAGACTTCGTCGGCTTTCAGCGCCGCAACCGTGGCAAATGACCCCTCCAACCGGGCCCGTTCTTCGGCAGTGAACCCCGCCCCCAATAGCAATACGTTGGTCATGGTGCCTCCTCAGAGCAGTTTGGAAATGCGCGACAGCGCTTCGGTGATATTTTCGGCGGAATTGGCGTAGGAAAAGCGCAGATACCCCTCACCCCAAGCGCCAAAGGACGTGCCCGCAACCGTGGCCACACCGGCCTCGTCCAGAAACTTGTCTTGCGCCTGGTTTGCCGTCAGCCCGGTGCCCTCGATATTGGGGAAGGCATAAAACGCCCCCGCCGCATCAGCGCAGCGCACACCGGGCAAGGCATTCAACCCATCGACGATGATTTGGCGACGTTTGTCGAATTGGGCGACCATATCCCGGACCGCGTCTTGGGGACCATTTAGTGCAGCGATCCCGGCGAACTGGGTCGCGGCATTCACACAAGAATGATCGTTGATACAAAGCCGTGTGACGTGATCAACGCAAGCATCCGGCCACACTGCATAGCCAAGGCGCCAACCGGTCATCGCATAGGTTTTCGACCAGCCATCCAGCATGATCAAACGGTCACGAATTTCGGGGTATTGCAGCAGGCTAACGTGTTCACGCCCGCCATAAAGCATGTTGGAGTAAATCTCATCCGACATCAACGCGACGCCGGGATGCGCCTCTAGCCCTTTGACAAGCTTGTCGATTTCGGCGCGCGGGGTGACCCCGCCGGTTGGGTTGGCGGGCGAGTTGATAATGATCAGGCTGGTCTTGTCAGTGATCTGGCCCAACACCTCATCGGCCGAAAAGGCAAAACCATTTTCCTCCTTCAAGGCAATGGGAACCGGCGTCGCGCCGGAATAGCGGATCACGCTTTCATAGATCGGAAAGCCGGGATTGGGGTACATGATTTCAGCGCCGGGTTGGCCGAACATCATCACCGCAAAGAACATCGTCGGCTTGCCGCCGGGCACCACAACGACGTTATCAGGGTTGACCTCAACATCATGGCGGCGGTGCAAATCGGCGGCCACGGCCTCGCGCAGTGCGGGCAATCCGTTGGCCGGTGTATAGCCGTGATGCCCATCGCGCAGCGCTTTGATGCCGGCCTCGACGATATGATCCGGCGTCTGAAAATCCGGCTGCCCAATGCCGAGGTTGATGATGTCCTGCCCTTGGGCGGCCAATTGTTGGGCCCGCGCCAAAACCATAAAGGCCGATTCCGTGCCCAACCGCGACAGGCTGGTGGCAAATTTCAGCTGTGTCATGCTGCTCCCCCACATTTTCGAACGCAATCTTGCGACGTTTGGATTTGGTATACCAGTCGCGAATATCTTCGCAATTGCGAAAAACCGGTTGCACTGCCCCGGCGGGCGCATTTGAGTGGCACGGCACCAGACGGGAGAGCCAGAATGAAACAACCACGCATCTTGATCGCCGGGGGCGGCATTGGTGGGTTAGCATTGGCCCTGTCTTTGCACGAGGTCGGGGTTCCGTTTCGGATTTATGAATCCTCTCGCGAGTTGAAACCTCTCGGCGTTGGGATCAACCTGCAACCCAATGCCGTGCGGGAGCTGGACGATATGGGCATGGGCGAAAGCCTGTTGTCCAAGGTTGGCATACCTCTCAAGGAATGGGCCCTTGTCGGGTTAAACGGCAAGGATATTCACGCCGAACCGCGTGGTGTTGCCGCCGGCTATGACTGGCCGCAATACTCGGTGCATCGTGGCGAGTTTCACATGGCGCTTTATGACGAACTGATAAAACGGGCCGGGCGTCGCTCTGTGCGTTTGGGGGTTCAGGCCAAGGCGTATAAGATCAACAGCGATGGGACCGTGTCGCTGACGGTTGAAACGAGCGACGGTGTCGTTGCCGAAGAAACCGGAACTTTGTTGATTGGGGCCGATGGCATTCATTCGACGGTGCGCGCCCAAATGCACCCGGATCAACCTCCAATCCATTGGGGCGGCACGCTAATGTGGCGCGGCACCACACAGGCGAAACCGTTTCGCACCGGGGCGTCCTTTATTGGGTTGGGAACACACCGCCAGCGCATTGTGATGTATCCGATTTCTCCGGTTGACCCGGCCACCGGTTTGGCCACCATCAACTGGATTGCCGAAACCGTGACCGATACCGCTTCGGAGCGGCAGCGCAACAGCTGGTTCCGCCCGGTGGAAATCGATAGTTTCGCCCATCATTTCGACCATTTTACGTATGATTGGCTTGATGCACCGACGATGATCCGTGGCGCAAAACAAGTCTTTGAAAACCCGATGATCGACCGCGACCCTGTCCCGACCTGGGTCGATGGCCCGGTTGCCCTATTGGGCGACGCGGCGCATCCCATGTACCCAACCGGCTCAAATGGGGCGAGCCAGGCCATAATGGACGCCCGAATTTTGACCCGCCATTTTCTGGATGGCGGCCTCACTCCTACGGCCTTGCAAGCCTATAATGATGAGCTTTGCGCCCCGCTTTCTGAATTGGTGTTGCGCAATCGCGGCTCTGGTCCTTTTGGGCTTTTGGAAATGGTCCAAAGCCGCTGTGACGGCATCTTTGACAACATTGATGATGTCATCCCCGCCCAAGAACGCGAAGCGTTTTTGAAACGCTATAAAACTGCGGCGGGCTATGCGCGCGACCAGCTCAACGCCGCCTCCCGCCGAATAAACGAGGGGGAGACGGTGGATTTGTCACGTTAGATCAACGGATTGAACCGCCAGATCCAGCTTGTCGACCAATTCATCCAGTTGCACATCCTGCAAAATAAACGGCGGGGCCAAAAGAACGTGATCACCGGTGCGGCCATCGACGGTTCCGCCCATCGGGTAGCAAATCAACCCATGGGCAAAGGCGGCTTTCTTAAGCTGGGCGTTGACTTTGAGGGCGGGGTCAAACGTCGCTTTGGTGTTTCGGTCTTTCACCAACTCAAGCCCAAGGAACAAGCCGCGACCGCGAATCTCGCCCACATGTGGGTGCTGACCAAAGCGGTCTTCTAGACGCGCCCGCAGCCCGTCGCCCAAGGGCGCAACACTTGCCAAAACGTCTTGATCTATCAGCCGCTCAAGAACAGCGCCCGCCGCAGCACAGGCCACAGGATGGCCGATATAGGTGTGACCATGTTGGAAAAATCCGCTTCCATGGGCAATGGCATCATAGATGTCACCGCTACAAAGCATCGCCCCGATCGGTTGATATCCGGCCCCTAACCCTTTGGCCACGGTACAAATATCTGGGCTTATCCCGTCTTGCTCACTGGCAAATAGAGTTCCCGTCCGCCCCATGCCGCACATGACTTCGTCAAGGATCAACAAAATGCCATGTCGGTCACAGATCTCGCGGATACGTTTAAAATAGTTGGCCACCGGCGGCACCCCACCCAAGGTCGCGCCGACAACAGGTTCGGCGACAAACGCCATGATTGTCTCGCCGCCATGACATTCGATCTCATGTTCCAACTCGGCAATCAAACGATCGCAATACTCCCCCTCGGTCTCGCCGCTTTGCTGCCCTCGATAGGCGTAGCAAGCCGAGACGTGGCTGACCTCCATCAACAAGGGCGCAAACGGATCGCGGCGCCACGCGTTCCCGCCGGTCGCCAATGCACCCAGCGTGTTGCCATGGTAGCTTTGTTGCCGGGCAATGATGCGGCTACGCTGGGGCTGCCCGATTTCCAGATAGTATTGCCGCGCCAGTTTCAACGCCGCCTCCACTGCCTCGGACCCACCTGAGACGAAATAGACCCGGTCCAATCCCTCTGGTGCATGTTGTATCAGTTTGCTGGCCAAAGCCTCGGCCGGGTCCGAAGTGAAAAAGCCGGTATGGGCAAAGGCGACCTGATCTATCTGAGCGCGAATCGCAGCCGCGACATGCAGGTCGGAATGGCCCAAACACGACACCGCCGCACCACCAGAGCCATCCAAATAGGCCCTGCCTTGTTTGTCATACAAATACGGCCCATCGCCGTGGGACACCACGGGTGTTGGATTTTGAGCGTGACGGGGAAAAACGTGGCTCATTGGGTATTTACCTCATTGAGTTAAGGCGAAAGCCCCGAAAATTCAGGGCAATATCAGGGGCGGGACAACGAGAAACACATCGCAAAACCGCGATCTTCCCTCTTGCCAGAAACGACTCGTGAAACAAACGTTTCACTTGTTGACTTGTGGTAAAACAAATGAAAAGTTCGTGTCAAGGGAGAGGGATTCGAACGTTTGACGAGTCGTTTAGAGGATCGCATCGGTGAAAATTACAGCGACCTGAGCGCCAAGCTCAGAGACGCTGCCGATTATGTTGCGGCCAATCAATTGGCCGTCGCGACACGCTCATTGCGGGCTGTGTCGGGCGAAAGCGGTGTGTCACCAGCAACCTTGTCACGACTGGCGCGCAACCTCGGATTTGATGATTACGAAAGCCTGCGTGACCTCTGCCGCAGCACAGTTGAGACCCGCAGCACCCCCTTTGCAGAGCGTGCCGAACGCCTCAAACAGGATCCGACCTCAAAAGACACCATCCCCGACCGCCAATTTGCCGCCTGTATCAACAACATTGCACAGTTGGCCGAAACAGTGAACCGCACACGCCTTCAAAGCGCGGTTGATGCCTTGCATTCGGCACGACAGGTCGTGTTGCTCGGGGCGTTTGGATCGACTGGAATTGTCGAATACATGGCTTATCTGGCCGACTACTTTAATGCCAATTGGAAGCTTGCCGGACGCATGGGGGCCTCGCTTGGCCCCACGCTTAGCGATCTGGGCAAAGGCGACGTTTTGCTGGCGGTGACAAAATCGCCCTACACACGGCGCACTGTTCTGGCCGCCGAAATGGCCCAGACGTCAGGAGCCAAAACGCTCATCATAACCGACAGCCACGCCTGCCCTGCCAACAAACACGCCGATTATTCTTTTATCATTCCCTCCGAGAGCCCGCAGTTTTTCTCATCTTACGCGGCGACGCTCTCGCTGTTGGAAACCATGGTGGCTATGCTGGTGGCGCAATCAGGCGACTCGGCGAGTCAAAAGATCAAGGATGTTGAACAGAGACATCAACAGCTTGGAGAATTTTGGGGAGGCTAGCGCCGCCTTGAAACGAAAATAAAGTCATCAATTAGGGAGCTATAATAATGATGAACAAACTGAAACTGGCCGGGGCGGCACTTGTCGCATCCGCAACCTTCACCACAGGTGCAGCCGCTCAGGAATTCATTTCCATCGGAACCGGCGGCGTCACTGGCGTTTACTATCCAACCGGTGGCGCGATCTGCCGTCTGGTCAACAAGTCGCGCAAAGAGCACGGCATTCGTTGCGCCGTCGAATCCACAGGTGGGTCGGTCTACAATATCAACACCATCAAAGCTGGGGAGCTTGAGTTTGGTGTTGCGCAATCTGATTGGCAGTACCACGCCTATAACGGCACCTCGAAGTTTGCCGACAACCCGTTCCCAGAAGTGCGCGCCGTCTTCTCGGTCCACCCTGAGCCCTTCACTCTGATCGTACGTGCCGACAGCGGCATCACCGATTTTGCCAGCCTTGCGGGCAAGCGTGTGAACGTGGGCAACCCAGGCTCCGGTCAGCGCGCGACCATGGAAGTTGTCATGGACGCCCACGGCATCGCCATGGACGATCTGGCACTGGCGACCGAGTACAAAGGCTCGGAAATGGCCAAGCAGCTGTGTGACGGCAACATCGACGCGATGATCTACACCATCGGTCACCCAGCGGCGGCGATCAAAGAAGCCACCACTACCTGTGATGCGGTTCTGGTGTCGGTCACCGGCGAAGCGATCGACAAGCTGGTTGCGGATAACCCGTTCTACCGCAAAGCCACCATCCCCGGCGGCATGTATGCGGGCACCGATGGCGACACCGAAACATTTGGTGTTGGCGCGACATTTGTGACCTCGGCCAATGTGCCTGAGAACGTGGTTTATGTTGTTGCGAAATCCGTGATGGAAAACATCGAGGATTTCCGTCAGCTGCACCCAGCGTTCGCCAACCTCAAGGCCGAAGAAATGGTCAAGGATGGCCTGTCTGCACCACTGCATGACGGCGCGGCCAAAGCCTATAAAGAACTGGGTTTGGTTGACTAATCCGACCTGAACCTATTGCGCCCGGGGCACTCTGCTCCGGGCGTTTGATAATGGGGCCGGGCAACGTATCCGGACCTTGGCGTAGCAAGTGACCTCTCAACCCGCGCACAAATTCCGTGCACGGAATTTACAAAATCCATGCATGGATTTTGGGGCCTCGCCGCACCGTTCCAACCAAATTTCGACAGGGGACATTTATGACTGACGAAAGCCAAGTTGCCCGCAGCGCGGACGATATGGTTGCCGAGGCTGATACCGGCGCGCGCAACCCGTCCATCGCATGGCAGGCCAAACTGATTATCGGAACCTGCATCGTCTGGTCCCTGTTTCAACTCTATATCGCATCGAAGCTGCCTGGGGTGATCGCGCAATCTACGGGCATGAACATCTTTGCCAATATCGTGGCGCAGGCGCGTTTTGTGCACCTCGCCTTTGCGATCATGCTGGCAACGCTGGCCTTTCCGCTGACATCTTCGTCCCCCAAGGACCGCATTCCTGCCTATGACTGGGCCTTGCTGATCTTGGGTGTCGCGTCATGTCTCTATCTTGTGGTTTTCCGCTTTCAAATCGCGGATCGCCCCGGCCTCTGGAGCACCTCAGATATCACCATGTCGGCCATTGGCATGGGCGTTTTGATGGTCTCGGTCTACCGATCCCTTGGCTTACCTCTGGTTATCATCGCCTCATCTTTTGTGCTCTTTGCCTTCTTTGGCGGCTATTCAGAATGGGCGCGCAATATCACCAATTATGGCGGTGCATCCCTGTCCAAGGCGCTCGGCCATTATTGGATGCAGACCGAAGGCGTGTTTGGCGTTGCCCTTGGCGTTTCGACCACAATGATCTTCCTCTTTGTTCTCTTTGGCGCGTTGCTTGATCGCGCAGGCGGCGGCAATTGGTTCATCAAAGTCGCGATTTCCCTACTCGGCGCCCTGCGTGGCGGCCCTGCGAAAGCCTCGGTTCTCTCTTCGATGATGACCGGAATGATCTCAGGCTCTTCCATTGCCAACACAGTAACCACTGGCACCTTCACTATCCCGCTGATGAAGCGCATCGGCTTCCCGGCGGAAAAGGCTGGCGCGGTCGAAGTGGCCTCGTCAACCAATGGTCAGCTCACCCCACCGGTCATGGGCGCGGCGGCGTTCTTGATGGTCGAATACGTCAACATTCCCTATATCGACGTGGTCAAACACGCCTTCCTTCCGGCGGTGATTTCCTACATCGCGTTGCTCTATATTGTGCATCTCGAAAGCCTGAAAATGGGTCTTGAGGGGCTCAAGAAAGAAGGCCGCAAGATCGGTGTCATCATGATCATGATCCTGTTTTTGTCAGGCTTCATTTTCCTTGGCATTTGCACATTCCTGATGATTGGGTTGCGCGCGATTCTGGACCCGGTTCTGGGCGATTCAATCTATGCGGCCGTGGCCCTTGTCGCTGTCATGTATATCTTTCTTGTCTCTGTCGCCGCCAAATACCCCGACCTTGAAATGGATGATCCAAACGCACCGGTCCCGGCCGCGCCGCGTTTGACGCCCACCTTGTTGGGCGGTCTTTACTTCTCGCTGCCGATCTTCATTCTGGTCTGGAACCTGATGGTGCGCACCGACAGTCTTGAACGTCTGTCCCCTGCCCTCTCGGCCTTTTGGGCGACGATCTTTATGATCATCGTGGCGCTCACCCATCGCCCCCTCAAAGCGTTCTTTCGCGGCGAAGGTCATGCGGCCGAACTCGTCGCCGGATGGGGGGACTTTGTTCAAGGTCTGATTTTAGGCGCGCGCAATATGATTGGGATCGGTGTCGCCACCGGGGCCGCCGGTGTCATCGTTGGCACCATCAGCCTCACCGGCGCGCATCAGGTCATTGGTCAGGTGATTGAAACCATCGCTGGCGGCAACCTGATCATCCTGTTGTTGCTTGTCGCAGTGCTATCGCTGATCCTCGGGATGGGTCTGCCGACCACGGCAAACTACATCGTTGTGTCTAGCCTGATGGCCCCGGTCATCGTCTCGGTTGGCGCGCAATCCGGCCTTATCGTTCCCCTGATCGCGGTGCACATGTTTGTGTTCTATTTCGGGATCTTAGCGGATGATACCCCGCCCGTGGGGCTTGCCGCCTACGCTGCGGCGGCAATCTCACGCGGCGACCCGATCAAAACTGGTATCCAAGGCTTTGGTTATGAC
Organism: Pelagimonas sp.; assembly: GCF_058892305.1. Classification (NCBI taxonomy): domain Bacteria; kingdom Pseudomonadati; phylum Pseudomonadota; class Alphaproteobacteria; order Rhodobacterales; family Roseobacteraceae; genus Pelagimonas; species Pelagimonas sp. Next base: position 89,331 of record NZ_JBZXVN010000030.1, on the reverse strand, counting down.
ATCCGAACCGCTTTGTTGCCCTTTATGTTCATCTTCAACACCGATCTGTTGTTAATCGAAGTCGGCTTTGGCAAGGCGGTGTTGGTGTTCTTCATCTCACTCATTGCGATGCTGATCTTTGCCGCCGCGACCCAAGGGTATTTCTTTGCCAAATCGCGCAAATGGGAAAGCGCAGCCTTGCTCTTCATTGCTTTCATGCTGTTTAGGCCCGACTTCTTCCTTGATCAGGTCAGCCCAAAATACACCGCAGCAGAAGGCCCAGCCGGCATCACATTGATGGATGGTGCCCCAAGCGATCAATTGGTGCGCTTGACCGTTGCTGGCCCAGACTTTGACACCGCAATTGTGCGCCCAACCACCGTGACGGTACCGGCAATCAATGGCGATGCCATGGCCGCGTTGAAGGCCCAAGGCCTGACCGTGATCGAAGAAGATGGCAAGCTGCTGCTCGAGGAACCCTTCCCCGGCACGCCGCACTTTGGCACCATCGGATCTGAGTATGACTACTATGGTGACGACCCGGTTGTTGTGACCATGGTCCAGGTCGAAAACGACCGCATGCCCAAAGAGCTGTTCTTTATCCCGGCGCTGTTGTTGTTGCTTGGGGTCATCATGATCCAGCGACCACGCGCCACCCAACCCGCGTTCTAAGTGAGGAAGACCCATGTTTGAGAAAATCCTACTAGCTGTCGACCTCAACCAGAGCAAAGGCAAACGGCGCACCGCGGATGCGGCGATCCAACTGGCTCAGACCAATGGGGCAGAGTTGCATGTCCTTACGGTCTTGCCAGACACCGGCATGCCCGTGGTCAGCATGTCCTTGCCCAAAGATCACACAAATCAGATCAAGGCCGAAGCCGCGCAGGCGCTGGCAAAATGGGGCAAAGATGTAATCCCTGAGGATTTGCAAACCGTTCTGCACGTTGGTCAGGGCACAATCTATGACCAGATCATCAAGTTCGCCAATTCGGTTGGGGCCAATGCGATTGTGATCGGCGCGCATAGCCCTGAACTCAAAGACTATCTTGTTGGGCCCAACTCGGCCCGTGTGGTGCGCCATGCCACACAATCCGTCTTTGTGATCCGCTGATCACGCGGGCACGCGGTCTTGACCCTGTGCCCTTGGGCGATACACATCTATTAAGGCCCCTAGCTTCGGCTCGGGGCCTTTTCTTTGAAATGGAAAGGCCCGTGCATGTCTTTTGTTTTTGATCCTGCCCCAACCGCGTCGCTTGCGGTCGCCGGGGACGACGCCCGTTTTCCTGTTCGGCGCATTTTCTGTGTCGGTCGCAACTATGCCGCCCACGCCCGCGAAATGGGCAAAGACCCGGATCGTGAACCACCGTTCTTTTTCACCAAACCGGCGGATGCAGTTGTGGCGGGTGGGCAATCACTGCCTTTTCCCAGCCGGACGCAAAACCTGCATTACGAAGCCGAATTGGTTGTGTGCTTGGGCCGTGGCGGCACGGATATCTCGGTGGCCGATGCCCTAAACCATGTCTGGGGCTATGCGGCCGGCAATGATCTAACCCGGCGTGATATGCAGGCCGAGGCCAAAAAGATGGGCCGCCCTTGGGATATGGCCAAGGGGTTTGATCAATCGGCTTTGATCGGACCGGTGCACCCGGCGGACAAAACCGGGCACTTCGAAAAAGGCACCATCACCCTTTCGGTGAACGGAGAAGAGAAGCAGCGCGGCGATCTGGCGGATATGATCTGGTCTGTTCCTGAGGTGATTTCGATCCTGTCGACCTATGTGGCGTTGGAAGCGGGTGATTTGATCATGACCGGTACGCCTGCCGGTGTTGGCGCGCTAGAACCGGGCGACACTTGCGTTGTGTCCATCGACGGCTTGCCTGAGCTGGGCTTTCAATACAGCGCTTAAACCGAAATTCTGCCAGCGTCCCATAAAATGGCATTGTCTTTATGGTCTGTCATTACAAAACCGAGCGCCGTTCACGGCTTCTTCTTTCCTCAAGTATCCCGAGTGTGAATGACGCCAAAGGTTTCAGAGGGGGCTGGCCCCTCCCCCCGTCTCAAAACGGCTAAGTCCTTGTGCAGACTTAGCCCCCAAACCGTTGCGGGGCAAAGGCGCTCACGTCGGTGTTCAAAGGCTGATCCAATATCATCCCCGCCAAAATGCGTCCGGTTTTCGGCCCGCCGGTCAGGCCGATATGTTGGTGGCCAAACCCGGCGAAAACACCCTTGGCTGAAAGTTCGCCAATCATCGGCAGGCTATCGGCCAAGGTCGGGCGATGCCCCATCCATGTTTCTTCGCCACGCCATGTCACGCCCGGAAGCGCCTCTTTCATCTTGCGCCGCAGCAATGCAAAGGGCGCATCCGATGGCCCGGCCTCAATCCCGCCGAACTCAACAATCCCAGCACAGCGCATCCCGGCGCGCATCGGCGTGGCCACAAATTTCCCGGCAGAAATCATCGTTGGTACTTTCGGTGCGCCCTCTGCCTCCTGAAACACCACATGATAGCCTCGCTCGCTTTCAAGCGGTGGTGTAAGGCCAAGTTTGCGCATCAACGGCCCCGACCAAATTCCTGCGGCCAAAACCACGGCGTCACAGGCGATAGGCCCATCACGGGTCTCAACCTGTTGCACCTGTCCGGCGTTTAGCGTGACGTCCTGAACCTCACTTTGGCGAATCTCGCCGCCCATTTCGGACAGCGCCGTGGCTAAAGCGGCGACGTAGTTACCCGGATCGCTGATAAACCCGTGCTCTTTCATCAGCGCCAGACACTTGATGGTCGGGCCATAGGCCGGGTCATATTCTTGAACGGCTTGGCCTTCGATCAGTTCCGGAACAAAGCCATTGTCGCGTCGCAAGCCCCAGCCATAGGTTTCCTTGTCAAAATCCGACCGCGCCCCATAGGCAAAAACATAATCCGACGGATGCACAAAGGCGCGCGCACTCGGCAGGTCTTCGGTTAGGCTTAGGTGTTGGTCGACGCTGTCACCAATCAACGCGGTTAAGGCCGAGGTGATCCGCCGTGTATCCTTGTCATTGGCGTGGCGCATAAATTTGAACAACCACGGGGCCAGTTTCGGCAGATACGACCAACGCATAAACAGTGGTGAGTTGGGGTTTAGCAAATACCCCGGTGCCTTGGTGATCAACCCCGGTTCGGTCACGGGGACAACGGCGCAAGAGGCCAAGACACCGGCATTGCCATAGGACGTCCCCTGCCCCGGATCGGCCTTGTCGACCAAGGTGACGCGGGCCCCGGCCCGACGCAGCCATATCGCCGTCGACACGCCGACAATCCCCGCCCCGATGATCACCACATGTTTGTTCATAGCCACTCGCTTCCAAATTCAAAAAGGGCGCCCCAGATTGGGACGCCCAGCCAGACTTTCGTGAAGTCAGGGTTATTTCAAGGCCGCATCGGTGATCATATGCGTCCAGGCCCCTTCGGGTGTTACGGTGATCACAGGATCAGAACCACCCTTAAGCAGAGTTTGAACGGTACGTTCGTAATCCGCCTCGTTCAACTTGCCGGTCGAACCCGCGGTCAACTTTGCGATTTCACGCATCATACGTTGCTGATGCTTTTCGGTCTGGGCACCAGTGGCATCGTTTTCCAAAACGATTTCAGCGGCTTCGTCTGGATTTTCCTCGGCGTATTTCCAACCCTTCATCGAGGCGCGGACAAAGCGCACCATCTTGTCTTTGAAGGCCGGATCTTCAAGGTTTTCCCCAAGCACATACATGCCGTCTTCAAGCGTCGCGACGCCCATGTCTTCGTATTTGAAGGTCACGAGGTCTTCCTCGGTCAGACCCGCATCAATAACCTGCCAATATTCATTGTAGGTCATGGTTGAAATACAGGCGGCTTGACCTTGCAACAGCGGATCAACGTTAAAGCCCTGTTTGAGAACGGTCACCCCTGTGTCGCCACCATCCGTCGACAGGCCGATCTGGCTCATCCAGCTTAGGAAGGGATATTCGTTGCCAAAGAACCAAACGCCAAGTGTTTTACCGGCGAAATCTTCTGGGCTGGTGATGCCGGTGTCTTTGCGGCAGGTCAGCATCATGCCCGAGCTGGCAAAGGGCTGCGCGATGTTTACAAGGTTCAAACCCTTTTCGCGCGAGGCCAAGGCCGATGGCATCCAGTCCAGAACAACGTCGGCACCGCCACCGGCGATGACCTGCGCCGGGGCCACATCGGGGCCACCGGGCTTGATGGTGACGTTCAGGTCTTCGTCGCCATAAAAGCCTTTTTCTTGGGCGACGAAATAGCCGGCGAATTGGGCTTGAGTGACCCATTTCAGCTGAAGCGTTACGTCATCTGCGGCCTGTGCCATGCTGGCGCTCATCGCCACCACGCTGGCTAGGGCTGTTTTCAAAAATGTGTTCATGTCAGTCTCCTTGCTGTCTTTGCTATCTTTGTTGTTCTTGTTTTTATTGGGCGAGTTCAGGGGGTTGCCCCTGAGCGCCAGTGACAAAGCTAAACCCGGGTGGGTAGCTGTGAAATCCGTCAAAATCGCCTTTGCCAATCTCTCCCCCCGCGCCGCGAAGGATCGCGTAACCCATGTTCATATGGAAGAAGAAATTGGGGGCCCCGTAAAGCGCAATATAGTCGTAAGGGTCCTGATCCAGCGTGGCTTTTCCCGCAACATGGTTAATCTTGCCGGTGTTTTGGGCAGACACGCCTTCAAGTCGGTCAAGATGGGTGCGCACCTCCTGCCCCCGCCCAACAAGTGTTGTTGGATCAGCGACATCTGGCAGGTCCGGAATGGGTTGCCCTGCTAAGGGACATAGGCTGCGCAAGACATAGCCCTGCGCAATGCCAAAATTCTCAAGGGCTGAAAAACTATCTGGTGTCAGACGTTCAGCAAGCTGATCGGCGGTCGCTTTGCCCGCCAGATCGTCAATCCGATCCAGAAAATGCCGGAACACCGGCATGTAATGCTGGATCAGATCGCTCATCGCGTTTTCCTTTGCGAGGGGTGCCAGAAGGTCATGCGTTTTTCCATCAAAGCGACCAAACCGTAGAACCCCGACCCCAAGATTGCCGCGACGGTGATTTCCGCCCAGACCATATCAAGCGACAAACGCCCGACCTCGGTCGAGATTCGAAAGCCCATCCCCTTGATCGGAGAGCCAAAGAACTCGGCCACAATCGCACCAATCAACGCCAACGTGGTAGCGATTTTCAGACCGTTAAAGATAAACGGCATCGCGGCGGGCAAACGCAATTTCAGCAATGTCGGAACATAGCCAGCGGCATAGGTGCGCATCAAATCACGCTGCATGTGATCGGTGGCTTGCAACCCTTGCACGGTATTGACCAGCACCGGAAAGAACACCATCGCCACCACAACAGCGGCCTTGGAATGCCAGTCAAACCCAAACCACATCACCATAATCGGCGCGAGGCCAACAATCGGCAAGGCGGCGATAAAGTTGCCGACGGGAAGCAATCCGCGCTGAAGAAAGGCCGAGCGATCAATGGCAATGGCGATCAGGATCGCCGAACCACACCCCATAGCATAGCCGGTAAGTGCACCCTTAAAGAAGGTTTGAACAAGGTCTTGCAACAGGATGTCGGTCTTGCTGACAAGGGCCACGCCAACGGCCGAGGGCGGCGGCAAGAGCACCGGGCTGATGTTAAAGCCACGCACCATCCCTTCCCAGAGGACAAGGATCGTGACGCCAAAGATAATCGGCACGAGGAAGGATGCGCCGGGCACCTTGTGGCGCACCAAATACATGTTGATGGCAATGGTCACGACCCAGAACAACAGGCTTGCGATAATCCAGATCATTGCGACATCCCCATACGTTTCAGCGTGACTTTTTCAATCGCACTTAGGGCAAAGACCATCAGCGCCGCCAAGGTTGCCGCCGCCAAAAGGGCCGACCAGATCTGAATTGTCTGTCCGTAATAGCTCCCTGCCAAAAGACGTGCGCCAAGACCACCGTTCTGGCTTAGCGAGAGTTCCGCAACCACCGCTCCGATCAGGCTGGCGGCGACGCCAACTTTGAGCGAGGCAAAAAGATAGGGGGTCGAGGCGGGCAAGCGCAGTTTCCAAAACGCCTGTGACGACGAAGCGCTATAGGTTTTCATCTGATCCAAAAGCATCGTATCGGGGCTACGCAACCCTTTGACCATTCCGACAACAATCGGGAAAAAGCTTAGGTACATCGAGATCACGCCCTTGGCGACGATATCATTGACCTGCATGGCCGCCAAAACCACCACAATCATCGGTGCGATGGCCAAGATGGGCACCGTTTGGCTTGCGATGATCCAAGGCATGACTGACATATCGATCACTTTGAAATAGACGATGCACACCGCCAACAAGATGCCAAGGCCAACACCAAAGGCAAAGCCCAGCGCCGTGGCCTGCAAGGTGATCCAGCCGTGGTAGATCAAAGACCGTTTTGAAGTGACCTTCTTTTCAACCGTGGTTTTCCAGATTTCCGCGCCCACCTGATGGGGGGCCGGAAGACGCGGTTTTTCCTGCGCCATGGTGTCGGCGACCATTTCGGAAAACCCGATCTCAACTTTTGCGCGTTCGGCCTTAGAATAGGCCCAAGGCGCATTCAAAACCACGGCAAAGGCATACCAAAGCGCAAAGATCGCCGCGACAACCGTCAGAACGGGAATGATGGATTTCATGCGCTCTCTCCTTTTGCGGTGACGATCAATAGGACCGCGACCACGCCCAAGGCGATGCCTGCCCATTGCTGAGGCGTCGGGCGTTCGCCGAAAACCGCCACAGCTACGGCATTTGCCATCACCAATTGCATCACCGAGGCGATGGAAATGGCGACGGCCATGCCTTCCCCGCGTAACAATGGTATCATCATGAGATTGCCAACCGAATAGAGCGTTAGCGCGAGGGCAATCATCCACACGGCCGCATGATCCACATAGGCGCGCAAAAACGATGTGGCCGTCAACAAGACAACCATCGTCGCGAAAAGCCACGTCATGTTCGCAATGCTCATGCCGTCATCCTCCGCTGTGTCATATCAATCGTCATACGCATGCCCCTCGCGCAGACCTTCGCGCACACGATGCGCAATTTCGAGAAACTCAGGCGTGTCGCGAATGTCCAAAGGCCGTTCGCGTGGCAGCGGGCTTTCGATCACATCGGTGATCCGGCCCGGACGCGGGCTCATCACGACGATCTTGGTGCTGAGGTAAACCGCTTCGGGGATCGAATGGGTCACAAAGCCGATGGTTTTGTTGGTCCGCGCCCAAAGTTCCAAAAGCTGTTCGTTCAGGTGGTCGCGGACAATTTCATCAAGCGCGCCAAAGGGTTCGTCCATCAAGAGGATGTCAGCGTCAAAGGCCAAAGCGCGGGCGATACTGGCGCGTTGCTGCATCCCGCCCGACAATTGCCAAGGGAACTTTTTCTCAAACCCATCGAGATGGACAAGCTCAAGAACCTCTTCGACCCGTTTGGCCATATCGGATTTCGGATAACCCATGATCTCAAGCGGCAGGCGGATATTGCCGCCAATCGTGCGCCAAGGGTATAGGCCAGCCGCCTGAAACACATAGCCATAGGCCCGCGATTGCCGCGCCTGTTCCGGCGTCATACCATTCACGGTCAAACTGCCACCGGTTGGTTGCTCCAAATCGGCAATCGCGCGCAAAAACGTGGTTTTCCCACAGCCCGACGGGCCGATAAAGCTCACGAAATCACCTTTGTTGATGTCCAGATCAACGCCCTTAAGCGCATGTACCGGCCCATCATTGGTCTGATAGGTCAGGTCCAGGTTCTTTGCCTGTATGACGGTTTCACTCACCTGAGTTCACTCCTGAAAGTCTGTTCTTTTCACTCGCCTTAGTCACAATCGACACCCATAGCGTGATCCCTGACACGCACAACAAGGCAAGAGCAAAGGTGTATTGCATCACCCGATCCATAAAACTCAGAAAACCACATCCATTGTCACTGACACCTTCTGCGATGGCACAGTAGCCTCCGTAAAATAGCGCTAGGCCAAACAACCCAAGGACGCTAAAACCGCCAACTGCCAAACTCGCCGTGCGTCCGGCAAAGACATAGGCTAGTCGCATGAGTAGTGCCGGAACAGAAACCGCTACCCCAAAGAAAAAGAGGGGTAGTACAATGAGAACATTCATCAAATCCCCGCTGGGATGTTTTGAGGATCGCGCTCGATTTTGCGCGGGGTGTTTAGGGCCTTCCACTGGCTGAGCGCCTTTTGTGCCGAGCTGAACGCTGGGCGCGGGACGAAACGACCACGGCCCGGTTGGGGTTGGCTGTTCTGCCCCCAAGCCCAGATCACGTCGCCACGGCTTAGGGTGTAGCGGGATTGGGCTTTGACCTCAAAACCTTCGAACACGTTGTAATCCAAGACGGAATGATGATTGGCCGGGCTGATCGTTTTGGAAATCTTCGGGTCCCAAACCACGATATCCGCATCCGCGCCCTCAACAATCGCACCCTTTTTGGGATAGATATTGAGGATTTTCGCCACATTGGTCGAGGTCGCCGCGACAAATTCATTTGGCGTCAAACGACCCGTTTCAACCCCTTCGGTCCAGAGCACGGCAAGCCGTTCTTCAAGCCCGTTCGAGCCATTGGGAATGATCCGAAAATCGTCTTTGCCCGCGCGTTTTTGAGCGGTGGTAAAGGCGGCGTGATCGGTTGCAACCACCTGCAAAGAGCCCGCTTGCAACCCGGCCCAAAGGCTTTGTTGATGATCCTTGGAGCGGAACGGAGGCGACATGACCCGGCGCGCGGCATGGTCCCAATCCTTGTTGAAATACTCGCTTTCATCCAAGGTCAGGAACTGGATCAGCGGCTCGCCATAAACACGCATGCCCTTTTGACGGGCCCGGCGGATTGCCTCATGTGCTTGCTCACAAGACACATGCACGATGTAGAGCGGCACACCCGCCGCGTCGGCGATGGTGATCGCGCGGTTGGCAGCCTCGCCCTCTAACTCGGGCGGACGGCTATAGGCGTGCCCCTCGGGTCCGGTGATGCCTTCGTTGAAGTATTTGGTCTGCAGCTCGGCCACCAGATCGCCGTTTTCCGCATGAACCATCGGCAGCGCGCCCAGTTCGGCACAGCGTTTGAACGAGGCAAACATTTCGTCATCTTCAATCATCAACGCGCCTTTGTAGGCCATGAAATGCTTGAAGCTGTTGACGCCCATATCCACGGCGTCTTTCATCTCGTTAAAGACGTTTTCGTCCCAGCCGGTGATCGCCATGTGATAACCGATATCGCTGCAAATCTGTGGCGCTGACTTGCGGTGCCATTCGTTGATGGCGTTCTTGATGCTGCCATCTTCGCCCGGCAGGCAGAAATCAACGATCATCGTGGTGCCGCCTGTGGCCGCCGCCCAAGTTCCGCTCTCAAAGGTTTCGGCGGCGGTGGTGCCCATGAACGGCATTTCCAAATGCGTGTGCGGGTCGATCCCGCCGGGGATCACATAGGCCCCTTCGGCGTCGATATATTCATCGCCGACAAGGTCATCTCCGATCTGTTTGATCACCTCGCCTTCGATCAGCACATCCGCCTTATAGGTCCTGTCCGCCGTGCAGACCATGCCGCCTTTGATTACCTTAGACATCGAAATAACCCCTGTATAAGTTTCTGGCCTGCGCCAATAATTTCCCATGATCCGCGCGAAAGGCGTCGTCGTCGACCCTTTCTAGCGCGGCGTCGAGGTTCCAAAGCGCTTGAACCAGCGGCTTGTTATCCTCATTCTCTTTGAGCAATCTCTCACCCAACTTGTCCAAAGCCACGCCGAGGATCAGAACATCAGCCCGCGATAATGTCACATTCACGGGCTGGGTTAGATCTTCGGACATGTTGGTTACTCCACAACCTGAGCTGTTTTCAGAACCGCATGCATCAAGACGTTTGCCCCGGCGGCGGCCCAATCTTTGGAAATGTCTTCCGCTTCATTGTGCGACAAGCCGTCGACACAGGGGCACATGACCATGGCCGTGGGTGCAACATCGTTGATCCAGCAAGCGTCATGCCCCGCACCGGAAATGATGTCGCGATGCGAATAGCCCATCACTTCGGCCCCTTCGCGGATCGCCGCGACACAGGTTTCGTCAAAGGCGGGCGGATCGAACTGACCCACGATTTCAGCCGAGAACTCCACGCCGATTTCTTCGCAGAGCTTGGGGGCTTTTTCCATCAATTCATCCACCATCCCATTGAGTTTATCGAGCAGATGCGTACGCATATCGACGGTAAAGACCACCTTGCCGGGGATGATATTGCGTGAGTTCGGGTAGACATCAATATGGCCGATGGCCCCTACCGCATTGGGCTGGTTTTTCATCGCGATCTCATGCACCAGCTCGGTGATCAGCGCCAACCCCCGTCCGGCGTTTTTGCGCATGTGCATGGGGGTTGACCCGGTGTGGCTTTCTTTGCCGGTCACGGTGATTTCGATCCAACGCAGGCCCTGTCCGTGGGTCACAACGCCAATGTCTTTGCCCTCGGCCTCCAAAATCGGGCCTTGTTCGATGTGCAATTCAAACATGGCGTGCATTTTGCGGTCGCCGACCTTTTCATCGCCTTTCCACCCAATGCGCTCAAGCTCATCACCAAACCGCTTGCCCTCGGCATCAACGCGATCATAGGCCCAATCTTGGGTGTGCTTGCCCGCAAATACGCCCGATGACAGCATCGCCGGGGCATAGCGCGTGCCCTCTTCGTTGGTCCAGTTGGTCACAACGATGGGGTGTTTGGTTTTGATGCCTTGCTCATGCATGGTGCGGATCACTTCGAGGCCGCCTAGCACGCCCAGCACACCGTCATATTTGCCGCCCGTCGGTTGGGTGTCGAGATGCGAACCAACATAGACCGGCAGCAAGTCTGGCTCTGTTCCCTCGTATCGGGCAAACATATTGCCCATCTGATCAAGACCCATGGTGCAACCAACGGCTTCACACCAGCTTTGGAACAAGGCGCGACCTTCGGCATCCTCATCGGTCAATGTCTGGCGATTGTTGCCGCCCGCAATGCCGGGGCCGATTTTGGCCATCTCCATCAGGCTGTCCCACAGCCGATCAGCGTCAATCCGAGTGTTGGAGATGTTTGACATGGCGAGCCCCTTTGCTTTGTCTTTGGTCTTGTGTTGATGCGAACACACAGTGCAGGCCCCTCCAAGCTTGCACCGGCCACACCCTGACCATATGGTCAACTATCGGCACTACTTGACCATTTGGTCAAGAAATTTCTGAAAAAGGATGTGTTTGCGCTATGTCCAATAGCAATGGCTCAAAAATGAGGCGCCAAGAAAAGGAAAAGCAAATCCTTTTGGCAGCGGAAAAAGTGTTTGCTGAGGCGGGCTTCGGCGGAGCGACGATGCAGCTGATCGCCGATGTGTCGGGATTGCCAAAAGCAAATATTCATTATTATTTTTCAACCAAAGAAGATCTCTATCGCCGCGTTGTGTCGAATATTTTCGACATTTGGCTGCAAGCGGCCGAAGCATTTGACGAATCATCCGGCCCCGCAGAAGGCATCGGCGGCTATATTGATGCCAAGATGGAAATCTCGCGGCGTCACCCGATGGGATCCAAAGTTTGGGCGTCTGAGGTGATGCATGGCGCTCCGGTCATTCAGGATTATCTTGAAGACGTTTTGGTAAGTTGGACCGAGGGGCGGATAGAGGTCATCCAACATTGGATTGATGATGGGTTGATGGCTCAAACCAACCCGCGCCATTTGCTCTATATGATTTGGTCCACAACGCAGCACTACGCAGATTTCCAACATCAAATCGAAACTTTGAATGGCGGGCGCCCGTTAGATGACGCAGAATGGCAGGACGCCAAAGCCAATGTGCGGGGCATCATCCTGCGCGGGCTGGGCATTGACGAGACAGGCTAGCGAGACGACCCTATGACCAAACCCCGCCCCACGGGCACCACCCGCATCCAGCGTGAAAAGCGGCAGGCGATTTTTGATGCGGCTTTGGATGTGTTTTCCGAAAACGGATTGCGCGGGGCAACATTGGATCAGATCGCGGCGCGCGCCGGTCTCTCCAAACCCAATGTGATTTACTATTTCGAAGGCAAAGAGGCGATCTACAAAGAGCTTTTGGAAAGCCTTTTGGACATCTGGATTGCCCCCTTGATCGAGCTGTCCGACAGTGACGAGCCGATCGAAGAACTGCTGGCCTATGTGCGCCGCAAATTGGATATGAGCCGCGACATGCCGCGGGAAAGTCGGCTTTTTGCGACCGAAATGATCCAAGCCGCCCCACATATCCGCGAGGTGATCTCCGGGCCGCTCAAAACCTTGATGGATGAGAAAGCCGCCTTAATCCAAGGGTGGATGGATGCAGGCCGGCTTGCCAAATCAGACCCTTATCATCTGATCTTTTCGATCTGGGCGACGACCCAGCACTATGCCGATTTCGACGTGCAGGTGCGCGCGGTTCTGGCCGGGCAAGACCCGTTCGACACCGCTCCGGCCTTTGTTGAAACGTTGTTTCGACGGATGTTAACCCCATTGGCCTGAGACTTTGCCTCCAAAGATCGCTGCTTTAGTTGGCATCCTCAGAGGACAGCACCTCCTCTAGGGACGCATAGGTTTTGCGATAGACAAAAGACCCAAATTGCCCACCGATCCGAACCGCAACGTAGAAAACGGTGCTCAGGATCAACGCAATTGGCACAGTCAGCGGAAACCATTTTTGATTGTGGCGTAGGGCATCTTTCAACATCGCTGCATAAAACTTCCAATCGCAGCGTGCGCGATCCCAGCGGTCACCGCCCACAACATAGCCAAAGTCATGGTGTTTCCAGCTGGCTTTGTCGAAGAACCAGCTAGCTGTTTCGGTGATCAATGTGCGCAAACGGTCGGGCAACCAATAAGGGCCGACGCCATTGCCAAACTTTGCCTGTTGTTCAGGGGTAAGGTCCGTGAATTTGGGGCGGGACATGACGGGGCATTCCTTATTTTAACCGCGTCACATGCAAAAACCAAAAGATCATGACAACGCACATCTCAATCATGAGCTGAAGAGACCTGAGGTCAATCTTTCTTTTGATGCCTTGAGAGGAATAGTCGCGCGCGACCTAGATCAACCCTTCGCCGCGAAACGAGAAATCCCTCTCTTTGCCAATCACCAAGTGATCATGGATCGACAAGCCCATCACCTGACAGGTCGAGACAAGTTCATCGGTCATGGTGATGTCCGCCTCGCTTGGCGTTGGATCGCCAGAGGGGTGATTATGGACAAGGATCAAGGCCGAGGCATTGACCTCAAGCGCGCGTTTGATGACTTCGCGCGGGTAGACCGGCACATGATCCACCGTGCCTTCGCCCTGTGCCTCATCCACGATAACCATGTTCTTGCGATCCAGATAGATCACCCGGAATTGTTCGGTATCGCGATGCGCCATGCGGGTTTTGCAATACTCTAGCAGGGCCTCGGACGACGAAAGAACATCGCGTTCCATCATCTTGGCTTGGCTCATCCTCTGGGCAAAGGCTTCGGCAATGCGCAGTTGCAAATAGACCTTGGGATCGGCCCCTGGGACCTGCATGACCCGTTGTTTGGAGGCCGCAACAACCCCGTTCAAATCGCCGAATTCGGCCAAAAGGCGTTTGGCCAAGGGTTTGACGTCAATGCGCGGGATGGCGTTGAACAATAAGAGTTCCAGAACCTCATATTCCGGCATGGGTTCATGGCCGCCGCTAAGAAACCTTTGGCGCAACCGTTCACGGTGGCCCCAATAATGCGGGACTTGATTGCCGCGATCATCCGTAACCAAGCCACCGCCAGCGGTGACATCATCCGACAAGCGGCGCGTGGATTTATACCCAGATGAAAACGCCGATTTGGTTTCGATGCCAGCGGGGGGAATGCGAGCCTCGAGATCCTGCAATCCCATCATCGCCTCTTCGGAGAACCCGGGCGGTTTGGCATGCGCGCGCCCTTTGGACGGCTTCGAGCGATTGCGCGTTGATTTGGCGACCTTCTTAGAAAAGGCCAGATGCCGAGACGCCCAAGTTGACAGCCCATCCACCATTTTTGCCTCCGTGCATCCTTGATTTCACAAAACGTCAAAACCTTGCGCCCAAAATGGTTACCGAGCGGTTAACCAAATAGGTGGCATTTGGGGCCATCCGGGGCCGCGTGGCAAAAATAACTCAGTCATATGGCACCAGGGCAGTGCTCTGGCCGAGCAATCTGCGGTGTTCGGAAAACCGACCATAGTTAAGGTGTCCATCTTGACCCTGCCGCCCCCTTCCCCGATACCTCAGAGGCAAGGAGTTCCCATGACCATCACGATCACTGACAGCCATTGCCATTTGGATTTTCCCGATTTCGATCAGGAGCGCCCGGAGATCATTTCCCGCGCCCTAGAGGCCGGTGTCACACGCATGGTCACGATCTGCACCCGTTTGCGGAATGAACCACAGGTGCGCGCCATCGCCGAGGCCCATGATCCGGTGTTTTACGCCGCAGGCACCCACCCGATGAGCGCCGCCGAAGAGCCGCTTGCCAGCGTTGATGAGTTGATCGCCCTGTCACACCATCCCAAGTTTGTCGGCATTGGTGAAACCGGTCTGGATTATCACTACACCGCTGAAAGCGCTGAGATTCAAAAGCAAAGCCTTCGGGTACATATCGAAGCCGCGCAGGAAACCGGCCTGCCGCTGATCATCCACGCCCGTGCCGCCGATGACGATATGGCCCGCATTTTGACCGAAACACACAAGGCGCGGCCCTATTCATGTGTGATGCATTGCTTCTCTAGCTCGGCCGAGCTTGGCCGGGCCGCACTTGATCTTGGCTTTTACCTGTCGATGTCCGGCATCACCGCGTTCCCCAAAAGCCAAGAGTTGCGCGATATCTTTGCCAGCGCCCCGGTGGATCGCATTCTTGTGGAAACCGATAGCCCCTATTTGGCCCCGCCCCCCTATCGCGGCAAACGCAATGAGCCGTCTTATGTGGTAAACACCGCGCAAAAGGGGGCCGAGGTCTTTGGGATGAGCTATGCGGAATTCGCCGCCCGGACCGAAGCCAATTTTGACCGCTTGTTTGCCAAGGCGGCGCAATCGCAACCCGCTCAGGCCAAGGCCGCCTCATGAGCGGTGAGCTACGTTTTACCATTCTGGGCTGTGGCAGTTCGGGCGGCGTGCCGCGTATCGGTGGGCATTGGGGGGATTGCGACCCGACCAACCCAAAAAACCGCCGCCGTCGCTGTTCCATGCTGGTCGAACGCGAAACCGAAGGTGGCACCACAGCCGTCTTAATCGACACCTCACCGGATATGCATGCGCAGCTTGTTGATGTGGGAATTTCCAAAATCGACGCCGTGGCCTGGACCCATGGTCATGCCGATCACGTCCACGGGCTCGATGATCTGCGCCAAATTGTGTTCAACACCCGCGAACGTTTAAACGTTTGGGCCGATGGTCCAACCCAGAACGATCTGATCTCGCGGTTTGGATACGCCTTTGTGCAACCCAAAGGCTCGCCCTACCCGCCGATCCTCAACATGCACACAATTGACGGGCCGTTTACGATTTCGGGGGCTGGTGGTGACATCACCTTGACCCCGTTTGAGGTCAATCATGGCGCGATCGACGCGCTAGGGTTCCGCATCAACGATCTTGCCTATCTGCCCGATGTCGCCACCATCCCCGATGAGGCATGGGCCCATTTGCAAAATCTTGATTGTTGGATTTTGGATGCACTGCGTCGCACGCCCCATCCAACCCATGCCCATCTCGATCTGGCATTGGAATGGATCGCCCGCGCGGCCCCCCGTCGAGCAGTTTTGACAAACATGCATATTGATCTCGACTATGCCACGGTCGAGGCGGAAACCGCAGACCACATCACACCGGCCTATGATGGCATGACGATCCGCTATGCTTTGTGATCGCGGCCATGCCCAGCGCGTTTTGAGCGCAAGGACAGTCTGATCCATGCAGGCGTTGCTCGATGTTATTCTGCCGGTCTTCCTTGTCATCGGCGCAGGTTATGGCGCGGTGTGGCGCGGGTGGTTTGCGGATAGCGCCGTTGATGGGTTAATGTCCTTTACCCAAAATTTCGCCATCCCCTGTCTGTTGTTTCGCGCGATCTGGACCTTGGAAATCGGGGCCGATTTCGACCCTTTCGTGTTGTTGTCCTTTTATACGGGGTCAATCACCGGCTTTTTTGCAGGCCTTTTGGGCGCGCGCTATTTCTTCAAACGCGATTGGGAAGACGCGGTCGCCATAGGCTTTTGTTGTCTTTTTGCGAACTCTGTCCTGATTGGTTTGCCCATAACGGAACGTGCCTATGGCGCGGATGCGCTTCAGGCCAACTATGTCATCGTCGCGTTTCACTCGCCATTTTGCTACGCCATTGGGATTACGGCCATGGAACTTGTCCGTGCCCGAGGCACCCCATCGCGGCAGGTGCCGGGCAAAATTGCGCGGGCCATGTTCAAAAACGCCTTGGTCATCGCCATTACCCTTGGTGCCATCGCCAATGCCACCAACCTGTCTATTCCCGACCCGATCTCTGATGCGCTTGATATGATGATCCGCGCGGCCCTGCCTGCGGCCCTCTTTGGAATGGGTGGGGTTCTCTTTCGCTACCGCCCCCAAGGGGACAGCCGAGTGATTGCATATATATGTGTCATTACACTGGTGCTGCATCCGACGATCACCTGGACATTGGGGACTGTGACCCAAATCTCTAGCGCCTCGTTTCGCTCAGCCGTGTTGACCGCGTCCATGGCTCCGGGGATCAATGCCTATGTTTTTGCCAATATGTATGGGCGCGCAAGACGCGTTGCTGCTTCCGCAGTCTTGATCGCCACCGGGATTTCGGTTGTGACCGTGTGGATTTGGTTGTCTCTTCTCCCATAGGCTTATCCTCCACAGGGGCGTGTCGAATATCCCTTGCCGCCGGTGTATGACGCGCCTAGCGTGCCGGTCATGACCACCCCACATCAAGATCGCCCTCTTCTCGGCATTTCTCTTATGCTCGGCTTTTGCGTCCTTATTCCTTATAGTGACGCCTTGGCCAAATTGCTTGGCCCACATCTTTCGGTGGGCCAGCTGGTGACCCTGCGCTTTGTCTTTCAGGGGCTGATCCTGATTCCGCTCGTTGTTCTGACACGCCGCCCTTGGCGCGCATCGGGGCGCACGTTGGCTTTGATCATGGCGCGAACGGTTCTTCAGATTCTTGGCATTGGGTTGATGTTCACCTCGCTGATCTATCTGCCCTTGGCGGATGCGGTGGCGATTGCCTTTGTCATGCCGTTTATCATGCTGCTTCTGGGCCATTGGTTTTTGGGCGAAGAGGTTGGCTCGCGTCGGCTTATCGCCTGCGCCGTTGGATTTGTTGGCACCTTGCTTGTTGTGCAACCGGCATTCAGTGATGTTGGTTGGCCCGCGCTTCTGCCGCTTGGGGTTGCGGTCGATTTCGCGTTCTTCATGTTGATCACACGGAAAATCTCGGGCCAAACCGACCCGATCGGGATGCAGGCCCTTTCTGCGCCTTTGGCTTTGATGGCCCTCATCCCACTGCATTTAATACCGTTCGATTGGCCAGGACTAAGCTGGGTCACGCCGGAACCGGCCATTTGGGGGATGGTTGTGGCCATGGGTGTGGTCGGCACCCTTGGCCATCTGCTGATGACATGGTCGCTGCGCTATGCACCGGCCGCGACCTTGGCTCCGATGCAATATCTTGAAATCCCGGCAGCGACCTTTGTCGGATGGTTAATTTTTGCCGATCTGCCCGGTCCTCTGGCAAGCCTTGGCATCGCGACCACCATGGCCTCGGGTCTTTACATTATTCTTCGGGAGCAGGCCATCTTGCGGCGCTCTGCGACAGGGCCACAGACACCTGAGGCAGGGCCTCCGGCGGCAAAATAACCAGCATCCCCCGCCCATCCATGTCCAACGTCACTGGACCCGTGACCTCGTTTGACGTTCCGATCCGCCCGTCCGGACTAAATTCTATCCCGTCTATTGGCCAGCGAAGCCCCTCTGACCGTCCTGTAAGCCCAGCCATGGGAAAGAGGGAAAACCGCATCCCGATTGGCAGGTCCAACATGAGTTTAGGAGGTGCAACAAAAACCACGTCATGCGTCCCTACCAAAACACAGCGTCGATCGGCCCGCCCCACCAACACGGTAAACGCAGCCAATTGGTGATCGACCCGCGCGCCCAGAAATCCGTGCGCCTCAACCAAGGGGGCCTCGATATGGCGCAGGCATTTGTCAAAGTCAGTGCTGTCCTGTTCGGCGATATGCATCAACACGCCCGAAGCCAGCTTGGCCTGCAATCCTGCATCGAGCGAATCCATATCGCCAATCACAGAATCAGGCATATACCCCCGCGCGAGAACCTCAGCCGCGCCGCCATCGGCCGCCACAATGGTTTGTGACACCTTCATCGCATTGGTTAACGCGTCCTCAGCGCACTCCCCGCCACCAACCAATAAAACAGGGCTCTGACTGTGAACAATTTTAGTATTCATGTCCAATTAATGGCCTTTTAGGAAACAGATCACAATCATGCCACGAAATGATACGCTGATGATCACAGATTCGATCAGCTTTCGACGCGGTCGTCATGGTAAACACATTGTTGCAGAACGAATGAAAGTGAGCAGCACATGGTGAGTTCGAGCAAGATTCTTACAGTGTCTTATGGCACCTTTTCTTGCACCGCAGAAGGATTCGAAGATCCTCTGGCGGTGATGAAAGATACAACGCATTTTTTCCGCTCCGTCGTGGGCGAAGATCGTTTTTTTGGCGCTGAGCCGCCGCAGTTTGATCCGGAACTGGCGTCTGAACTGATGCGTGAGCAACTCGCGTCCCATCAAGGTGGTCAGGTCCGACTGGATTTGCCCGGTGCATCTGTTGGCAAAGCAACGGCTGCGTCTTCTGGCGCATTGGCTGCCGCGCTGGCCGCGGGTCCGACCCGTGCCAAGGCCGAAGATCATGCGCTTCCTGATGATGATACAATCGACGCCACGGCCTATGAACCCGCAGTTGAAGAAACCGCCGCGGAAGGCACCCCAGTAGAAGATACACAAGAGACGGTTGATCTCGACCTCGACGCATTGCTTGTCGAGGATGCAGATCAGGCGGCCGACCTGGCCGAGCCGGTTGGGAACGCGCCTGCTCCGCGTCCCACCGGTGCCGCCAGTGTAGCCGCCAAACTGGACCGGATTCGCGCTGTTGTTGCGGATACGGAGGCGGAAGAGGTTGTGGACGAAGTTGTCGACGACGCCCCTGTCCAAGATGGAGATGCTCTGAGTGCATTGCTTGCCAATGCCTCGGCTCACTTGGATGATGTGAAGGCGGACGACATTTCGCAAACCGCAACTGACGATGTCGAAACGATTGCCGAAGACCCCGCCACGACTTTGGATGACAATCTGTTCACAGATACAATTGCCGGGCTCATGCAGGCAGATGTCGAAGACACGGATACTGCCAAAGATGCACAGACGGATGAGGATGCGTCTATAGAGGTCGCTCATGATCAAGAACCTGATATCAATCAGGTTCTGGAAACAGCCTTTGACGAAGACGAAGGTGAATTTGATCTGGTGGCGGCCTTGAATCAGGTCGACAAGGCCGAGAACCTGGATGTTCCCGCCGAAGACAATGATCCTTTGGCCGCTTGGGATGACGACGTTGATGAAGACAACGTTGACCATAACGACATTCTTGGCGGAGATATTGCCGCGGCCGTCGCTGGTTTGACCGAAACTGCATTCGACGATGAAGAGGACGATACTCTCTTTAACGACGATCCAGTCGAGGAGTTGGTGGCCACAAACCTTGTTGAGCAAGCGCCAAAATCGACGCCAGATTCTATACCCGAGCCAGCGCCGGAACCGGCCCCTCGTCGCGTTCGCGCCCGAGTGGTCAAGGTCAAGCGCACTGATTTCGATCGAGCGGTACAATCCGGTCAGCTTGAGGAAGTGGTCGAGACGGCAAGTGCCGAACCTACTCCACCGCCCACACCCGTTGAAACACTGCCACCGGCCCCCTTGGTTTCCAACAGCAGCCTCTCTGATGAAGAGGAAGATGAGCTAGCCCGCGAGTTGGCAGCTGTCAAAGCTGAGCTGGCTGGCGAGATGGCGGGTTGGGATGACGACGATGTCGCCGAAACCCGGGCCACACATGAGGCCGCTGCCCCCCTCGCCCAAGAGGATGAATGGGGCTGGGACGATGAAGAGGAATTGGTTGAAACTGCGGGTGGTGACGCCCCCCTGCGTCTCGACAATCCCGTTGCTCCAGCTGAGCCAGAGATTGATTTGTCCGCAGCCATCGACGGCGCGCGCAAAGCGGTCAAAATGGCAAGCCCGGCCCGTGCGATGCTGACGGAACAAAGTGTTGAGGACAATGATACTTCGCGCATTTTGGACCAAACCAACACCGAGCTTGAAGAACCAGAAGGCAACCGCCGTCGCAGCGCCATAGCGCATCTGCGCGCCGCCGTCGCCGCAACCAAGGCGGATCGCCTGTTGGGTCGCAAACCGACGGACGACGAAGAGACTGAGCCTTACCGCGAAGATCTCGCAAACGTTGTGCGCCCTCGCCGTCCCCAAGCAGGCGGAACACGGACCGAACGCCCTAGCGTTGAACCGCAACATGCCGCACCACTCAAGCTGGTTGCAGAGCAGCGGGTCACCGACAGCATGGACACCGTGGAAACGCCAGCACCGGCTCAGGTCACACCGGTGCGCCCGCGTCGTGTAAGCCGCTCAGCTACCCCATCGGCTGCGCCACAACGTTCTGAACGTCCGCAAGAAAACGTCGCTCCGGCTCCTTTGGCGCAACCCGCTGGCGATAGCGACTTTGCCGCCTACGCCGAAAGCGTTGGTGCCAAAGATCTGCCTGACCTACTCGAAGCGGCCGCCGCGTATATGTCGTATGTTGAGGGACTGGACCAATTCTCACGTCCGCAGCTGATGACAACTGTGCGTCAGGCCGAAGCCAAAGAATCGAGCCGCGAGGACCGTTTGCGCAGCTTTGGCCAACTCCTGCGAGACGGAAAAATTGAGAAAACCTCGGGTGGGCGCTTTACCGCATCCGAGCGGATTAGCTTCAAACCATCACGGGCCGTTGGCTAACTCAACCCCTTGGTGACTTCAAAAAAGGCGGCTCCGATGAGCCGCCTTTTTCTTTGCGATTTAGGAAAGTCCATTGTGGGACGGTGGGCGGGGCGCCTTTCCAATGGAAACAGCGCCGACCAGCCGGTCCGCCTACTTTGTGTCCTGTTCCGGGTCGGCATCAGGATCGGCCTGACCAATCCCCAAAAAGATCGGTTTCAACGGAAAAACCCACCCGACACCCAAAACAACATAGATCACAAACTCCACCGCTTTGGGCAGTTCAGATACCCCCACTCGGTTCGCCACGGTCACGGCAACCATGATATAGATCGGCATGCCAATCAGCAGGATCACCAGCGACCAGCGCCGCCGGGCTTTGTAACTCAGCGCCACGCCATCAATCCTCGAACGGGTCAGTCACAAGAATCGTATCGTCCCGCTCAGGCGAGGTCGAGACCAGCGCCGCCGGGCATTCGATCAACTCTTCGATGCGTCGCACATATTTCACCGCATTCGCTGGCAAATCATTCCAGCTCCGAGCACCTTCTGTGCTTTCGCTCCAACCCGGCATTTCTTCGTAAATCGGAGTGCAACGCGCCTGCTGATCGGCCGCAGTTGGCAGATAGTCCAGCTTTTCGCCATCCAACTCATAACCAACACAGATTTTCAGGGTTTCAAACCCGTCTAGCACATCCAATTTGGTCAGGCAGATGCCTTTGATGCCGGATGTGGCACAGGTCTGGCGCACCAAAGCCGCATCGAACCAACCACAGCGTCGTTGACGCCCGGTTGTGGTGCCAAACTCATGACCGCGCTCTCCCAAACGTTGTCCATCCGCATCGGGGTTGCCCACGGCGTCCAGCAATTCGGTCGGAAACGGTCCTTCGCCAACACGCGTGGTGTAAGCTTTTACAATTCCCAGAACATAGTTGATCGATCCGGGGCCGATCCCAACGCCTGTCGCGGCCTGACCGGCAATCACATTCGACGACGTCACAAAAGGATAGGTGCCGAAATCAATATCCAGCAAAGCGCCCTGCGCCCCCTCAAACAAAATCCGTTTTCCGGCCTTGCGCTTTTCGTTCAAGACTTTCCAAACCGGAGCCGCATAGGGCAGGATTTCTGCCGCAATCTCTTTGAGCTGGGCCACAAGCGCATCACGATCAACCGGCTCGATTCCGAGACCTTTGCGCAGCGGATCATGGTGCTGCAACGCACGATCAACGCGGGCCTCCAAAGTCGCCTCATCGGCCAAATCCGCCACACGCACAGAACGCCGTCCAACCTTGTCTTCATAGGCTGGGCCGATGCCACGACCTGTGGTGCCGATCTTGGTCCCCTTCGATGCGGCCTCTTCACGGGCGCGATCAAGCTCACCGTGAATCGGTAGGATCAGCGGCGTGTTCTCGGCGATCATCAAAGTTTCGGGCGAAATTTCGACGCCCTGGTCACGCACTGTGGCGATCTCTTTGACAAGATGCCAAGGGTCCAAAACCACGCCATTGCCGATCACCGACAATTTCCCACCACGCACCACACCCGATGGAAGCGCATGAAGTTTATAGACTTTTCCGTCCACAACCAAAGTGTGGCCCGCATTGTGGCCACCCTGGAATCGCGCAATCACATCTGCGCGGCTCGACAGCCAGTCCACAATTTTGCCTTTGCCTTCGTCGCCCCACTGGGCGCCCACGACAACCACATTCGCCATAACTCATCCTCTCGGTGATGGTTTTCAAACCCGCGCCGGTATATCCAAGCGTATCGCAACAGGAAACCGCAAAATGGACGCATCTGCACAAACCGTCATTTCTTATCGATGGGCGACCGCCGAAGACTATGAAACTTTGGGCGAAATCATGTTTGCAGCCATTCACGCGGAACCAAGCCCCTACACGCCTGCTCAAAGACTGGCTTGGTGCCCTTGTCCGCCCTCAGGTGCGGGTTGGACGGCCAAGCTCGCGCCCCAACAGGTCGCAGTTGTTGAGGTCGATCGAAACCTGGTTGGGATGATGACCCTAGAGGAAACAGGCTACCTTGATCTTGCCTTTCTCCTGCCGCAGGCACGCGGTCAGGGGCATTTGGCCAAGCTGCTTGAAATGATCAAAGATCGCGTCCGCGACTATAAGCTTGATAAAATCACCACCCATGCCAGCCTCGCTGCTCAAGCGCCGTTTGCGGCGTTGGGCTTTCAAACCCGCCACCACGAAACCATAGACCGAAACGGCGAAATCTTACGCCGGGCTGAAATGCGTCTTGATCTCAAAAACACTAGACGCAACGTGGAAATCCGCTAGACAAGAAATCGCCCAAATCGGGCCCCAACCGGAGTGCATCATGAGTTTCTTTCTGCGCTGGCTATTTGCCTTTGTCCTTTTGGCCGCAACTTATAACCCAACCGAATGGAACTATGTCCGTTGGGCCTTGACAAATTGGAATGCCCAATTGCCCATGGTCGTCTTGGCGGGTTTGGTGTTGGTGATCGGCTATGTGATCTATATCCGGGCCACATTGCGCAGCATCGGCGGCATAGGCATGTTGTTGGTGGCGGCCTTGGTCGGTGCCATTCTCTGGGTTTTATGGGACTTTGGCCTGTTGGATTTTGACAACCCAAAGGTCACAACTTGGATTGGCATTCTTGCCTTGTCCGTCGTCTTGGCCGTAGGGCTAAGCTGGTCCATCATCCGGCGCAAATTGTCGGGTCAGGTCGACACCGACGACGTAGAGGAATAGCGGTAGGGTGGGATTTATCCCACCTCTCCAACCTCAACTCGCACCGGTTCGCCATGTGGTGTCGACAGATAAGCGCGCTCCCAACTGGCTTTGAGCGCTGCCAACGCCCCCTTCTCAGCGACGTCCTTGGTGGCACAGATCTGTTCAAGCGCTGCGACCCACGCGAGGAAATAGTCGTCCCCCCCGTCAAGTTCCTTGGTCAAACCGTTTTCAAACAGAACCGCGCCAAAAACCTCGGTCCATTCGGACCAATCAAAAACACCACGTTCATTTAGATAGACCGCCAAGGCAAAGGCCTGGGCATGCCATGGAGCCTGAAACACCGGCTCAGGAGCTTTGGCCCCCTTCATGTCGCCGGCTCCAAATAGCTTTCCCACAAATCACATGTGACCTCGTCCTCTGGCCGTTCGGGCGCGCCCCATAAGTCTCCCGTCTCAAAAACAACCGTATAGAGAGGCTCGGGTTGTTCCCCCAACCGGTGTGCCGACGCATCCGGAAAGACGTGGCAGCCGTGAGACAAGATGACCTCTCCCTCAACACCGGCTGCATAGGTGGGCAATCTTGTATGACCACCATCAACAAATAGATTGCGGGCGATGCGCCGGGTTTTTACCCGATCCCCAACGGAAAAACGCGGAGCTGGGCCTTGCCGATCCGCCGGGCCACCCGCCGCCAAAACACCAGCAACCTTTTGGGCCTCTAGCTTGCGCTCTTTCAGGGCATCAGGCGCAGGCTGCACAATCTGCCCTGCCAACTCATCCCGAGTCACCACGCCGCTTTCGACAAGCAAATCCGCCAGTCCGCCCATCCATTTTTCATAATAGGTAAATCGGCTGTAATCTTTGGGGGACAAACATTCGCGAGCGTGGCGGGAAATATCAATGTTCCACTTGCCCAAAGCCCCAGCGGCAAGCGTTAGTGCCAAAGCACGGGCATGCCAATCTTTGGCGAAAACCGGATCAGTGTCGGAGCCAACCGGAACCGGGCCGTCGCCAAACCGCCCGCCCATGTCGTGAACCCGGCTCATGCGCCGACCTCCTTGGCGAGGCCGGTTCCAATCATCGAATCGCGGGTGACAAGTTTGGCCAGCTCAGCCTCGTTTAGCCCCTCTGACCCTTTCGGACGTTGCGGAATGATCAGATACCGGACTTCGGCGGTCGAATCCCAAACGCGCACTTTTTTATTTTCAGGCAAAACCACACCAAACTCGGCCAAGACTTTGCGCGGTTCCCGCACCACACGGGCGCGGTAAGCGTCGGATTTGTACCAACCCGGCGGAATGCCCAAAAGCGGCCATGGATAGCAAGAACACAGGGTGCAAACGACGATGTTATGCACCGCGTCGGTGTTCTCAACCGCCACCATATGTTCGCCTTGTCGCCCGTAAAACCCCATCTCACTGACGGCGGCGGTGGCGTCTGACATCAAAGCAGCGTGAAATTCAGCGTCAACCCAAGCCCGTGCCACGACTTGAGCACCGTTTTGTGGCCCAACCTTATGCGCATAGGTTTCGATGATGGCATCCAGCGCGGCAGGATCAAGCAACCCCTTACGTTCTAAAAGCGTTTCCAAGGCCTTGACCCGCAATGCAGGGTCCGGCGGGAGCAATGAATGCGGGTGGCTATCGTCGTGATGATCATGGGGCATAGCGTGATCATGGCGCGACTGTTGGCCTGCGTCCAGCGCTTTCACGCCCGATAGACGCGACTACCGCTTGCACCGCGCCCGCGCATCCCCTACATAGCCCGGCAGAACCGAATGTATGCTGCAGGCCCCATGGAAAACGTCATTCTCATAGTCCACCTTCTTCTTGCCCTCGCCCTTATCGGCGTGGTGCTCATGCAGCGTTCCGAAGGCGGTGGCCTCGGGATGGGTGGCGGAGGCGGGGCCATGAGCCAACGCTCGGCCGCAACAGCCATGGGCAAAGTGACCTGGGTTTTGGCGATTGCCTTTATCATCACCTCGATCACCCTGACGGTGATTTCGGCGAAAAACGCGTCGGGCACCTCGATCCTTGACCGCGTCGGCGGCGGTGCTCCTGCTGCTCAGCAAAGCGCCGATCCCTCAGGCGATCTGGACACAGACGCGCTTCTCCCCCCCCCAACAGCGGGCGGTGACGCAGATGCGCCATTGGTACCGCGCGCCGACTAAGGCTCGGTCAGACCAGCACGAAAAAAGGGCGGCTATTTAGGCCGCCCGTTCTTTTTCCCGGATTGATGTCGTCCAAGCTGCTTTGTGACGATCTTTTCACAGTTCAAAAAGGCCGAACCCATGTCGCCCCTGTCAGGACGAGATCCCTGTTGTCATGCCTCACCGCCTGTTCGGCGCGAAATACGCCCCGATCCAGGCTTTGTTTCCTTGGCCTGTTCCACAACAGTTTGCAGGTCACGAAAATCCAGCAACATCATCTTGCGCTGAGCTTGCCAACCTCTCTCGAATCCTCTATATCTCGGCTCCCGTGATATAGCTCGGCAAAAACTCAGCCCAAGCTCATAATAATACGCAAAATCACGGGGTTAGCCCAATATGGCACGCTTTATCTTCATCACCGGTGGTGTGGTCTCTTCGCTTGGCAAGGGTCTTGCCTCCGCTGCTTTGGGCGCTTTGCTACAGGCACGCGGCTATTCCGTTCGTCTGCGCAAGCTTGATCCCTATCTCAACGTCGACCCCGGAACCATGTCGCCCTTTGAACATGGCGAAGTCTTTGTAACCGATGATGGGGCCGAGACAGATCTCGACCTTGGGCACTACGAACGCTTTACCGGCGTCCCCGCCTCGCGGACTGATTCCATCAGCTCGGGCCGGGTCTATACCAACGTCTTGGAAAAAGAGCGTCGCGGCGACTACCTTGGCAAAACCATTCAGGTCATTCCGCATGTGACCAATGAAATCAAAGACTTCATAAGCATTGGTGAAGATGACGTTGATTTCATGCTGTGTGAAATTGGTGGCACGGTTGGCGATATCGAGGGCCTGCCGTTCTTCGAAGCGATCCGCCAGTTTGCCAATGACAAGGCGCGTGGCCAGTGTATATTCATGCACCTGACCCTCCTGCCGTTTATCAAGGCCAGCGGTGAGCTGAAAACCAAACCAACACAGCACTCGGTCAAAGAGCTGCGCTCGATCGGTCTTGCCCCTGATATTTTGGTTTGCCGTTCCGAAGGGCCGATCCCCAAGAAAGAACGCGAAAAACTGGCTCTGTTCTGTAACGTGCGCCCTGATAGCGTGATTGCCGCGCAGGATTTGAAATCCATCTACGAAGCCCCCCTCGCCTATCACCGCGAAGGCATGGATCAGGCGGTTTTGGATGCGTTCGGCATTGCCCCCGCCCCCAAGCCCAACCTGAGCAAATGGGAAGACGTCGCCGACCGCGTGTTCAACCCCGAAGGCGAAGTCACCGTCGGCATCGTGGGCAAGTATATTCAGCTTGAAGACGCCTATAAATCCATCGCCGAGGCGCTGACCCATGGCGGCATGGCCAACCGGGTCAAGGTCAACATCGAATGGGTGGACGCGGAAACCTTTGAACGCGAAGACCCCGCGCCGCATCTGGCCAAATACAGCGCTATTTTGGTGCCCGGCGGCTTTGGCGAACGCGGGACCGAGGGCAAGATCAAAGCGGCGCAATTCGCCCGCGAGAACAATGTGCCCTATCTGGGCATCTGCCTAGGCATGCAAATGGCCGTTATCGAAGCGGCGCGCAATGTTGCTGGTTTGGCCACCGCTGGCTCCGAAGAGTTTGACCATGAGGCCGGGGAAAAACGTTTTGAGCCGGTGGTTTACCACCTCAAGGAATGGGTTCAGGGCAACGAAAAAGTTTCGCGCAAAGTCACCGACGCCAAGGGCGGCACCATGCGCCTCGGGGCCTATGACGCGGTCCTGACCGAAGGGTCACGGGTGGCCGACGCCTATGGCAGCACCTCAATTGATGAACGCCACCGCCACCGCTACGAAGTCGACATCGCTTATCGCGAAAAGCTTGAAGAAGCGGGTTTGAAGTTCTCGGGCATGTCCCCCGATGGTCGTCTTCCCGAAATCGTCGAATGGCCCGATCACCCATGGTTCATTGGTGTCCAATTCCACCCGGAACTAAAATCCAAGCCATTCGAACCGCATCCGCTATTCAAAGATTTCATCCGCGCCGCAAAAGAGGCCTCGCGGTTGGTGTGATCCGTTTCTTAGCTCAAATCACGGTGTTTTTTCTGCTGGGTACCTCAGTCACCGCCCAGCAGATTCGTACTGTTGAGCGAGACGAAATTGAGGTTCACCTGACGGGGCTTGAGGATTTTGACACACTCACCCCATCCGCTCTTCCTGGAAATAGCCACGCAAGACGCTTGGCATTCCCCGGTCTAAAAATTGGTAGCCATTTCGACGGGCAAACAGCATTCATAAATAGAGCTCCACTAAAAAGGTGGGGAGCAAGCCAAGGACCAGCGCGATCTCCACTCAAAGTTCCTCAAAAAACAATGCTGAGCCGATTGAATGTGATTGCGGACGCAGATGAGAGTACTTTTTTAGCCTCTTCAATTCAGTTAGATTTGAGATCGGCGCATGGGCTTCGACAGTATATTGCCCCCCTTGCTTACCCAAACGTGCAAAGGCGCATTATGGTCGGTTACGGCCCGATGGCCGTGTCTTTCAAAGATACGCAGTTCGCCTTTGGCTTTTCACTTGTTCTCGTGAAGTCTTTGGTGCCTAAGCAGCCCAAAGTAAAACTGGAATTTTACGCAAAAGACGGGAGCACTATAGGCGAACCTATGCTTTTGGAAACATTCGGCGAATACACGTTTTTGGAGACGAGCTTTGATAGAGTAGTTTCGGGGTTTAGCTTGGAAAACATCGGCGATGTTCCTGTCGGAATTGACGACATTGTATTTGAAACTCCGCTTATGCTTGGCCGACTAGGAGGCCCCCTGCACAGCTACCTCAAATAGCTAAACGTCGCTCGAAACCATCTCCCGTATCAAGAGACAACTCTGGATATGTTTCAGCCAGCACCAATCAGCGACCCAATCAAACAGCCCCAACCGTTTTTGGTTCCGCACATGGTTTCACCAACCCTTTCGCCCATCATGTAAAGAAACCCGGCAAAGGCGAAACCGTGGGTGAAGAGAACGAGGCGTTCTTTACCGTCATTGGCGGTGCGTAAAAGGGCGGCGTTTAGGTCGGGGTAGCTGCGGTTGTTGCGGCGGAACTCTTTGCTCATGGTGTTGGCAAGATCGTAGTGCGACCGAAGCGCCGCGCCGTTGACCCAAGTGAAGGCCCCAATGGCAATCACAAACAGCAACCCAAACGACCCGCCGATTTGCCCTTGGTAAAAGTGCAAAAACCCGAAAAGCGGGATGTAAGAGGTGATGAACAGCCCCCAAATGAAATCAATCTTTTGCCAGAACATCACAAAAATTCGCAGGTAGTCAAAAAGCTCCTGCTCTTTGCCATCCTGCTCAAGCGGCCTGTTCATTGACTGTGCCTCAATAATTCCTGCTTCAAAATCAGGGGGCAGCTTACTGACCAAACGGTCAAGATCAAGCGGTTCGATCTGGACGTAGGTCGACAAGCGCGGCATATGCAACAGATACGGTTTGAGCGGGGGCTTTTCATGCTGTCTTACCAACACTCTTTTCATGCCGGAAATCTGGCCGACGTCCAAAAGCACGCCATTCTGGCCTTTGTGCTCGACTATTTGACCCGCAAGGACAAACCGATCAGCTATATCGAAAGCCATGCGGGACGTGGGCTTTATGATTTAAATGATGCGGATGCCAACAAAACCGGCGAGGCGGCGCAGGGTATCCTGAAAGTCACCGATTGGTTTGACAACACAAGCCCCTATCTCCGGGCACTGGCCGCAACCAAAGACGCCCATGGGGATAGCGCCTACCCCGGCTCGCCCCTTATTGCTCAGGCGCTTTTAAGGGCCAATGACAGTCTGCATTTGGCGGAATTGCATCCGGGCGAATACGCCGCCCTGCGCGTCAACGCCCGTAGCCACACCACCAAGATTTACCAACAGGATGGTTTGGAGCTGATCCAGAGCCTCGCGCCACCAACGCCGCGCCGGGGCGTGTTGCTGATCGATCCGCCTTGGGAGATCAAGTCAGATTATCAAACCATCCCGACCACGCTCGCCAAATTGCACCGCAAATGGAACGTCGGTGTGTTGATGCTCTGGTATCCGATCCTGACCGATGGTCGGCACAAGCCCATGCTCGCGACCCTGTCGCAAAACGTCCCCGACGCCCTGTGTCACGAGGTTACCTTTCCTCCGGCGCGCAAAGGACATGGCATGGTTGGGTCGGGCATGTTTGTGGTCAATCCGCCCTGGGGATTGGGCGATTTTGCCAAAGACCTCACGAAACGGTTCAAAAAGATGAGCAAAGGGTGATCCGGATCGGGCTTTTCCCCCTTTAATGTGGCGTGGGTGCGTCCCTATCTCACTAGATATGACGCAACCATAGAACCCCGACCACAAGATGTGTTAACATATCGGTAGCGGTCGAAAACGGACCGCGGGGGAGAAAAGGAAATCCAGATGCTTGAGCAGTTGACATCGTTTTTTCAACGCAAACATGTGCCCGAGGCACCGCTTCCAAAACCAGATGCCAAATTGGCGCTTGGCACATTGTTGGTGCGTGTGGCCATGGCCGACAAGGCGTATCTGTTTGAAGAAATTGAACAGATCGACCGGATTTTGTCCAAAGCCTACGATCTGAACCCGATCGAAGCCGCAAAAATGCGCGCGACCTGTGAAAAGATTGCCTTTTCCATCGAGAACGATTCCGAAATGGCGCAGCTGATCCGCGACAATGTCGAGTACGACCACCGACGTGAGAAGGTTGAGGCACTTTGGCAGGTGGTAATTGCCGACGGTATTTCCGACGAACGCGAAACGGCCTTGGTCGATTTGATCGAAAAGGTTCTTGGCGTGAACGCCGAAGATTCCGAGGCCGCACGTTTGGCCGCCTCTATTCCGTGATCGTCGCGAGGTGGATTGAGCTATGGCCGTTCCCACCCTATATCATGTGACATGTTTGGATCCTTTTTCTCCCGCCTGACAGCCGCTCAGCCCGGAACTCTTCCGGCCGAAGATTGTCGTCTTGCGCTGACCGCTTTGCTGGTCCGCGTTGCCCGCTCTGATGGCCACTATGATGCCGATGAACAGGCGCGCATTTTGCACGTCACGCAAGCGCGCTATGAGTTGTCCGAAGCGGATGCGCTTACACTGCGGGGGTTGGCGGAAACCCTTGAAGAAGAGGCCCCCGACACCGTGCGCTTTACCCGCGAAATCAAGGACGCCGTGCCACTTGAGGATCGGGTCAAAGTGATCGAAGCGCTCTGGCAAGTTGCCCTTGCGGATGGTCAACGCGATCAACACGAAGACGCCTTGTTGCGGTTGGTGGCCTCGATGTTGGGGATCAATGACCGCGACAATGCCTTGGCCCGTCAACGGGTTGAACGGTCTTTATGATCTCTACCCTGCCCATGTATGACCGCGACGAAACCGCCGCGGCGAACGATACTCTATGGGCTCTGATACGTGACGAACTGGGGTTTGGTCCGTCTGAACTCACCCGCTCGGTTGACCTTTGGGATATGTGGACATCGCCCGATCTGATACTGGCCCAGACCTGCAACCTTCCCTATCGGCTGCGCCTGCATGGCAAGGTGCAGCTGATCGGCAGCCCGGATTACCAACTTCCGGGGTGCCCACCGGGCTACTACAATTCCGTTCTGATTGCCCGCGCCGATGATCCTCGCCCCCTCCCCGCGCTTTTGAGCGCTCGGGTTTTGATCAATCAAACCCATAGCCAATCAGGATTTGGTGCGTTGTGGTTTCACGCTGCAAACCTGGGCAAGACTCCCAACATTACCGCCGAAACCGGTGGGCATGTGCGTTCAGCTTTGGCCGTTGCCACGGGCCATGGCGATTTGGCGGCTATAGACGCCATGAGTTGGCGTTTGATCAAACGTCACGATCCCCACGCCGTGCAGCTGCGCGAAGTCGATCGCACGGCCCCAACTCCGGCAACACCTTTCATCACCAGTTTGGGCCAAAATCCCAAGATGATTCGCAACGCGCTGCAACGTGCCATTGTGCGTCTCGATCAAAATGCGCGCGAAACGCTTTCTTTGTATGCAGTCTGTGCGCTCAAAGAATCGGCGTATCTCAACCTTCCGAACCCACCGACATTGCACTTTGCACAGGTTAACGCGTCGTAAACCATCAAATGCACGTACCAGAATGGCGTTTTGCGCATTGCATCGGGCCAAAGATTTGCTGCACTCTCCCTGACAACGCAAATAGCCGAAGGTTCGCCGTGAACGCCTCCAATCCTGTTATCGAGATCCGCAACCTCCACAAAGCCTATGGACAGCTTGAGGTTCTCAAGGGCGTCGACATCACGGCCCACGCCGGCGATGTGGTTTCACTGATTGGCTCTTCGGGATCGGGAAAATCGACGCTTTTGCGCTGTTGTAACCTTCTCGAAGACAGTCAACAGGGTGACATCCTTTTCAAAGGCGAACCGGTCACTTGGAAGGGCAGCGGGTTGCAACGCCACCCCGGCGACGCCAAACAAGTGCTGCGCATTCGCACCAACCTGTCGATGGTGTTTCAACAGTTCAACCTATGGGCGCATATGACGATTTTGCAAAACGTCATGGAGGCCCCCGTCACCGTATTGGGGCGTGACCGCGATGAGGTCGAAGCCGCCGCGCGCAAATATCTCGACAAGGTTGGGATTGGTGACAAATGTGATGTCTATCCGGCCCAGCTTTCTGGCGGTCAGCAACAGCGCGCTGCCATTGCCCGTGCACTATGTATGGAACCCGAGGCGCTTTTGTTCGATGAACCGACAAGCGCGCTTGACCCTGAGTTGGAGCAAGAGGTTGTCAAAGTCATCAAGGATCTGGCGCAAGAGGGGCGCACGATGTTGATTGTGACCCATGACATGAAGATGGCCTCGGATGTGTCTGACCATGTGGTCTTTCTTCATCAGGGGCTCATTGAAGAAGAAGGCGCGCCGGAACACTTGTTTGGGTCACCAAAATCGGAACGCCTTCAAGGTTTCTTGAAGTCGACAACACATGTTTAAAGTAAGGTCCAAAAAGGGCCAGCAATAGGGAGCAAACCATGAAAAACCTACTGATCGGAACCGCCGCCTTGGCGATGATGGCAAGCGCTGCATTTGCCGCAGACACCGTTCGTCTCGGCACCGAAGGCGCTTACCCTCCATATAACTTCCTCAACGATGCGGGCGAAGTTGATGGGTTTGAGCGCGAGCTGGGTGATGAGCTGTGCAAGCGCGCCGAGCTCACCTGTGAGTGGGTCACCAACGATTGGGATAGCATCATCCCGAACTTGGTTTCGTCCAACTATGACGCAATCATCGCAGGCATGTCGATCACCGCTGAGCGCGCCGAAGTCGTTGATTTCTCTCAAAACTACACACCTCCATCGCCATCCGCCTATGCAGCGTTGTCCGAGGATGTCGACCTTGCGGGCGGCGTAGTCGCGGCGCAAACCGGAACCATTCAAGCCAACCACATTGTTGA
Source organism: Pelagimonas sp. (assembly GCF_058892305.1). Lineage (NCBI taxonomy): Bacteria > Pseudomonadati > Pseudomonadota > Alphaproteobacteria > Rhodobacterales > Roseobacteraceae > Pelagimonas > Pelagimonas sp. The sequence continues at coordinate 55,971 of NZ_JBZXVN010000030.1, read as the reverse complement.
TAGCGGCGCGACCCTGTTGGAATTCCCGACACCGGACGAAACCATTGCCGCTGTGAAATCCGGCGAAGCCGACGCAGTCATGGCCGACAAAGACTACCTGATCCCAGAAGTCGAAGCCTCGGACCTGATGTTTGTAGGTGACGATGTTCCACTGGGTGGCGGCATTGGCATGGCCTTCCGCAAATCCGACCCTGAATTGCGCGGCAAATTCGACGCGGCGGTTGCCTCGATGAAAGAAGATGGCACGCTGAACGAGCTGATCATCAAGTGGCTGGGCGAAGATTCCCCACGCTTCTGATCCATTGATCCTTGGGGCGTGCAGCTTTGCGCGCCCCTTTTCCATGACGTGACTTGGCCGCATCGCCAAAGTCGCCAACATGACGAGGTCCGTCATTTTCGCACATTGCGCAAATCCCGAAACGCTTGAAGGCATCAAGTGGTTGTCCTGTTACCTGACAACAGGCAAACACATGTCCTTCTATGCCTCCTTTGGCACGGTCCTTCTTTTGCTGGCGATCACCGCCCCCACCGCTCTTGCATTTGGCTTTGGCGGGGCATCGGCGGCACGATCCAGTTTCGCACCGCTTCGCTGGTTTGGACGAAGCTACATCGCCATCGTGCGCGGTGTGCCCGACATTGCCTTTTTCCTATTCTTCGTGATCGCGCTTGATCAGGGGTTTGAGTGGATGCGCCATAAGGTCAAATGCCCCGACTGGGATCAACCCATTCGTCAAGGCAATGATTTTGTCGTCTGCACAGAGGCCAAGTTACCGCTGTCTGAGTCCGCACAATGGGTACATGAATCCTATGGCTTCATGCTTGCGGTTCTAACCTTTGCCATCGTTTTCGGGGCCTTTGCGGCAAACGTTTTATACGGCGCGATGCGGGCGGTGCCGCGCGCGCAACTCGAAACCGCCGAAAGCTATGGTATGAGCCCACGCCAAACCTTTTGGCGCATTATGGTGCCGCAAATGTGGGTCTATGCCCTGCCCGGTCTGTCCAACCTCTGGATGGTTCTGATCAAAGCGACACCGCTTTTGTTCCTGCTCGGCGTCGAAGACATCGTCTATTGGGCGCGCGAGTTGGGAGGGTCCAAGACCGCCCGCTTTACGGATTACCCGCATGGGGATTGGCGCATGTGGTACTTCTTTGCGCTGTTGGTTTTCTATCTCGCCTTTACCAAAGTCTCTGAGGTCGTTCTTGACCGGTTGATGGCCCGTCTGACCAAAGGTCAGGCCACCTCGGGTGGCGAAGCGCAAAGGAAAGCGGCATGAGCTGTTGGCAAACGATTACCGACTATGGCCTGCGCTCAATCGGCTATGGCGAACGGCTTTTGCCGCGTGGGGATTTTACCCTGTGCCAACAATTCACCCTGATCGGATCGGGCATGATCTGGAACATCTACTTTGGTGTTCTTGCCCTGCTGGCCGGGTTCTTTTTGGCCACGGCCGTTGCCATGGGCAAATCCAGCAGCATCTGGCCCATACGCAAAGCCTCTGAATGGTTCATCTTTCTCTTTCGCGGCTCGCCGCTGTTTATTCAGTTCTTCTTTGCCTACTTCCTTTTTGTCGCCCTTAAAGGCGTCATTCCTGCCCTCGCCCCCTTTACCGCGCCTTGGCTTGGCGCATTGACGGTGCTCTTTCTCAACACCGCCGCTTATTCCGGTGAAATCTTTTACGGCGCGCTCCAATCCATCCCCAAAGGCGATACCGAAGCCGCCGATGCCTATGGGTTTTCCGGCTGGAACAAGTTCCGCAAAATCACCTGGCCTACCATGTTGCGGCTGGCGTGGCCCGCCTACACGAACGAAGCGATCTTCCTCTTTCACGCCACCACGCTTGTCTATTTCTCCGGCTTTCCGGCGCTAAAGCAACGGGGAGACGCGCTTTATTACGCAAACTACTTTGCGGACAAGACGTTTAACCCCTTTGTCCCCTACCCCATTTTGGCCGGGTATTTCATCTTGCTGACATTGGTTGTGATTGGCGTTTTTGGCATCATCAATGGCCGTCTCAATCGACATCTGCCGCAAAACACCCGCGCCAAGATCAAAGTTCGCCCCAACCTGATCCGCTAAAAGCCTGCTGTTTGATCATGTCGTCTGACAAGGGAAATGCCCCTTGCCAGCGCGTTCTTGCGCGCCTACGATGAATTTGATCAAATTAATTCGACAGGACGTCTTATGGTTTCCCCGCGTTTAGGACCAAACGCCGACTGGCTGCGCGATCACCCTCAGGCCCGCACAATCCGTGCCGCCGCCTGTGACCTCAATGGTGTGGCGCGCGGTAAACGTATGCCCATTCCGAGCGCAGAAAAGGTGCTTACGGATGGCACGCGCTTTCCGATGTCGGTGCTCAACCTTGATATCTGGGGTGAAGACATCGAAGACAGCCCGCTGGTCTTTGAAACTGGCGACAAGGATGGCCAGCTGTTCCCAACCGAGCGTGGCTTTGTGCCCATGCCGTGGCTTGATGCGCCGACCGCCCTGTTGCCGATTTGGATGTTTCACGAAGATGGCCGCCCCTATGATGGCGATCCGCGCCATGCCCTGGCCCGTGTTGCCGACCGCTATGCCGACAAGGGTCTCACCCCGGTTGTCGCGGTTGAGCTTGAGTTTTTCCTGATCGACGACAGCAGCCGCAATTTGCAGGTTCCGATTAGCCCGCGTTCCGGCAAACGGCGCAAGGCCGCCGAAATCCTGTCTATCCGGGCGCTTGATGCCTTTGATGGCTTCTTTACTGAGCTTTACGAGGCTTGCGAAGCCATGGAGATTCCCGCCGACACCGCCATTTCCGAGGCCGGTCTGGGACAATTCGAAATCAACCTTGTCCATGTTGCCGATCCGCTGCGCGCCGCCGATGACGCATGGCTGTTCAAAATGCTGGTCAAAGGGCTGGCTCGCCGTCATGGCTTTGCCGCCAGTTTCATGGCCAAACCCTATGACGACTATTCCGGAAGCGGCATGCACGCGCATTTCTCGGTACTGGATAAGGACGGCAAAAACATCTTTGATGATGGCGGCGAAAAAGGCACCCCGGCGCTCCACCACGCCATTGCCGGCTGTATGTCCGCCCTACAGGACAGCACGCTGATCTTTGCGCCACATGCCAATTCCTATGACCGGCTTGTGCCCGGGTCACACGCCCCGACAAGTGTGTGTTGGGCCTACGAAAACCGCACGGCGGCCATTCGCGTGCCCTCTGGTGCCCCCGCAGCTCGGCGCATCGAACACCGGGTCGCGGGCGGTGACGTGAACCCCTATCTGGCGCTGGCCGCCATTTTGGGCGCGGCCCTAAACGGGATGGAAGACGCGGCCAAGCCCCCCGCCCCGATCACCGGTAATTCTTATGATCAGGACCTGCCACAGGTGCCAAGTGATTGGAAAACGGCGATTGATCGTTTTGAAGCCAGCCCGCATATCCCGCGCATCTTTGCCCCGGACCTAATCCGCAATCTGTTGATGACCAAAAAACAGGAACTTCGCGATATGCAGGAGCTTACCCCAGCGGAACAGGTCGAAATCTACCTCGATACGGTCTAACCTGACCGTCTCAAACACGCCATATAGGCTCTGACGAAACAACATGGTGCTCCATGAAAATTGGTATCTTGCAAACCGGCCTTGTGCCTGAAAACCTGGTGGAAGAGCACGGGGAATACCCCGAGGTCTTTATGAAATTCCTGACCGGATACGGGTTTGAGTTTGACAGCTACTCGGTTGTGCGCGGCGAATTTCCCTCTGACCCTGAGGCCGCGGATGGCTGGCTTATCACCGGGTCCCGCCATGGAGTTTACGAAGATCACCCATGGATTGCTCCGCTCGAGGATTTGATCCGTGGGGCCGTGGCTGCGGGCAAGCCGATTGTCGGCATCTGTTTTGGTCACCAAATCATCGCTCAGGCCCTTGGCGGTCGGGTCGAAAAACACGATGGCGGCTGGGCGATTGGTCCACAAGACTATGATCTAAATGGCCAGAATGTCACTCTGAACGCATGGCATCAGGATCAGGTCATCACCCCGCCAGTCGGGGCCGAAACCGTTGGCAGCAATGCGTTTTGCACCCATGCCGCGCTTCTCTATCCGGGCAAGGCCTATTCGGTGCAACCGCATCCTGAATTTAGCGACGCCTATACCCAAGACCTGATCGACACGCGCGGCCCCGGTATTGTACCCCAAGATATCCTTGATCAAGCCGCCACAAAACTCGGCACGCCGCTATCGGCGCAAAAGCTCGCCGATCAATTTGCCCTGTTTTTCCGCGAAGGGAGGATCGCATGAGCGATTTGATAAAAGACCTACCCGAAGCCGCGCAAACCTATCTGACCGGCCATCGTTTGGACGAGGTGGAGTGCATCATCGCTGACCTGCCCGGCATTGCGCGGGGCAAGGCGGTTCCAGCGTCGAAATTTGCACGCCAAGACTATTTCCATCTACCGGATTCGATCTTTTTCCAAACGATCACAGGCGGATGGGGCGAAGCCGCCGATGACGACGGTTTCATCGAAAAAGACATGCTGCTCCGCCCAGATATGAGCACAGCCTCGGCCGCACCTTGGACCGGGGATTGGACGCTTCAGGTCATTCATGACGCCTATGATCGGCACGGTGACCCGATCCCCTATTCGCCCCGTAACGTGTTGAAACGTGTGGTGGACCTTTATCACCAACAGGGGTGGGAACCGGTGGTTGCGCCGGAAATGGAATTTTTCTTGATCGCCCGCAACCTTGACCCGGCGCAAGACATCAAGCCGATGACCGGCCGATCGGGCCGCCCCGCCGCCGCCCGTCAGGCTTATAGCATGACCGCCGTTGACGAATTTGGCCCGGTGATCGACGACATCTATGATTTCGCCGAAGCGCAAGGGTTTGAGATCGACGGCATCACCCAAGAAGGCGGTGCGGGACAGTTGGAAATCAACCTCTTGCACGGCGATCCGGTCAAGCTGGCGGATGAGGTATTTTACTTCAAACGGCTGATCCGCGAGGCAGCATTGCGCCATGATTGCTTTGCCACCTTCATGGCCAAACCCATCGCCGACGAACCCGGCAGCGCCATGCATATTCACCATTCGGTGTTGGATATGGAGACCGGACAAAACATCTTTGTCGGCCCGCAAGAGGGCGAAACGGACGCGTTTTTCCACTTTATCGGCGGGCTACAAAAACATCTGCCCGAAGCGATTGCCGTGCTGGCACCGAATGTGAATTCCTATCGCCGCTATGTGCGCGACCATGCCGCTCCGATCAATCTGGAATGGGCACGCGACAATCGCACAACCGGTATCCGCGTGCCGCTTTCTAGCCCCCAAGCCCGTCGGGTTGAAAACCGCATCGCCGGGATGGATTGTAACCCCTATCTCGGCATCGCGGCCTCGCTCGCCTGTGGCTACTTGGGCATGATGGAAAAACTGCGCCCGTCGGCGCAATATCGCGGCGATGCTTACCAAGGCGAAGGCGATATTCCCCGTGTTCAAGGTCAAGCATTGGATCGCTTTGAAAAAGCCACAGCTTTGCATGAAGTCCTTGGCCCCGAGTTTGCGCGGGTGTTTTCGATTGTGAAACGGGCGGAATATGATGAGTTCCTGCAGGTGATTTCGCCATGGGAACGCGAACATCTTTTGCTCAACGTCTAACGGTGGCCACCTTTGAGCCCTTTGAGCGATCAGACATTTGGGGGAACGGCCTGTGAATCTGCTTTTTGCCAATGACAAACGCGGTGAACATCCCGAAAGCTGGTACGCCGCGACCGCCGGCGACGTGCCCGATTACGACCGTTTGCGCGGCGCGACACAGGCGGATGTTTGCATCATTGGCGGTGGGTTCACCGGCCTGTCGGCGGCGCTCCATCTGGCAAAGGCCGGTGTTGATGTGGTGTTGCTCGAGGCACAGCGTGTCGGTTTTGGGGCCTCGGGCCGCAACGGCGGGCAACTTGGCTCGGGCCAACGTCAGGACCAGCAGGAGTTGGAACGCATGGTCGGCAATGATGCCGCGCAAAGGCTTTGGGATTTGGGGGAAGACGCCAAGGCTTTGGTGCGTGATCTGATTGCCGCCCACAGTATCGATTGCGCGCTTAAAAACGGGGTCGCTTGGGCCGGATCATCGACAAAGTCGGTGCGCTGGACCCATGACTATGCCGACCATCTGTCGCGCCAATATGGTTATGACATTGATGTTTTGGACAAAGACGCCTTTTCTCGTCTCTGCCCCTCCCCCGCCTATCAAGGTGGTATTCTCGACAAGGGCGCGGCGCATTTACACCCGCTGCGCCTTGCCCTCGGGCTGGCCCGTGCGGCCACAACCGCTGGTGCAAAAATTTATGAACGCGCCCATGTCCACAACGTGAAACCGGGAACGAAAATCCGGATTGCCACAGACACCGGCCATGTCGAGGCCAGTCACCTGATCTTTGCCTGTAACGGCTACCTTGGCGGCTTGAACCGCAAGGTCGCCGCCCGCGTGATGCCGATCAACAATTTCATCGTCGCCACCGAACCTTTGGGGGAACGTGCCGCCGATGTCTTGGCCCAAGACGTGGCCGTCGCTGATGATCGTTTTGTCGTCAATTATTTCCGACTATCCGAGGACAAGCGTCTGCTGTTTGGAGGCGGGGAAAGCTATGGCTACCGATTTCCAAGGGACATCCGCGCCACGGTGTCCAAGCCAATGTTGCACGTCTTTCCGCATCTCCGTGACGTCTCGCTAGAGTACGCTTGGGGTGGTACGCTGGCTATCACGATGAAACGTATGCCTTATTTGGTTCGTCTGGCCCCCAATATATTGTCTGCGTCGGGCTATTCCGGGCACGGGGTTGGCAATGCCATTCAGGCCGGTCGCCTGATGTCCGAAGCGCTACGCGGCCAATCCAATGGTTTTGACGTCTTTGCCGCGATTCCTAGCACCGGGTTTCCCGGCGGCGGCGGATTTCGTACTCCGCTACTCAGCCTTGCTATGAGCTGGTACGCGCTGCGCGACCGCCTGGGCGTTTAGCACCCTACCCTGATGACAATTTGGTAAATTTCGGCCGACTGGCGCGGAAAATTCTTGGCCTGTGCGCCCTCCTGAATTAAGAATAACGAAAACCGCAATTCAGGAAATTGAAATTCATGCTTCCGAACATGCACGACGCAGAACCGATCCCCGAAGCTGCCCGCGCCGAAATCGACCGGCTTTTGCAATCAGGTGACCTGTTTCGCTATCACGCCCCCGAAAATGCTCCAGTGTCCTTACTGGAACAGGAATTCGCATCGGAGCTGGGAAGCAAATATGCCCTTGCAGTGTCCAGCTGTTCGGCGGCTTTGTTTCTGTCGCTCAAGGCTTTGGGCCTGCCCCGCGATGCCCGCGTGATGATCCCGGCCTTTACCTTTGCTGCGGTTCCATCATCGGTAATCCATGCGGATTGCGTTCCGGTATTGTGCGAAGTCGGCGATAACTACCGCATCAATCTGTCGGATTTTGAGGCCAAACTCACCGGTGTTCAGGCGGTCATCATCAGCCACATGCGCGGCCATACCTCGGATATGGATTCGATCATGGCCCTTTGTGACGCGCGCAATATCCCGGTGATCGAAGACGCCGCCCATAGTCTTGGCACCACATGGCATGGGCGCAATATCGGTACAATCGGCACGGTCGGTTGCTTTAGTTTTCAAAGCTACAAGATGATCAACGCCGGCGAAGGCGGAATCATGGTGACCGACGATGCCGATCTTGTGGCGCGCGCCGTCATTCTTTCTGGTGCATATGAGCATAACTGGCGCAAACACATGGATCGCAAAGATAATTCCGCCGAATTGGAAGCGGCCTTTGCCCGTTGGCAGAACAAATTGCCCCTGTATAACCTGCGCCTATCCAACCTTGCGGCGGCGGTGATCCGTCCGCAAATCCCGGCTCTCAAAGACCGGGTTCACGCCGGACGGCGCAACCATGATCACGTTGCTGCTTTGATCAACCAAAGCCCATGGATTTCGGTTCCCGCCAAGCTTGATCCGGAAAACCGTGCGCCGGATTCCTTGCAACTCAACCTTGATGGGATGAGCGATAGTGATGTTCAGGCTTTTGTGGGCGTAGCGGCGGAGATGGGCGTCAAAGTTCAGGTCTTTGGCCTGACAACCGACAACGCCCGTGCCTTTTGGAATTGGGAGTTTTTGCCGGAGCAGGTTGAGCTTCCACAGACACGCGCGATGCTCATGCGGGCCTGTGACACACGACTCCCTGCGCGTTTGACCCAATCGGATTGCGAGGCCGTCGCCGCCGTCCTGACTCAAGCCGCCGAACAGGTCATGGGGCCGTTGCGCGTTTACGGAACCTGATTGTTACAAACAAAAATGGAGGGGCAAAAAACCCCTCCAATCTCAAAACATAGTGCTGCTTTACTTGTCCAACTTGGACAGTTTGCTTTGCAAATCACTCAACTGTTTGCGAATTGCTTCAAGGTCTTCACCCTCTTCTGGTGCGTCCTGAGTCGGAGTTGTTCCCCCGGCGATACCGCCCGTCATAGCCTTCATAAACGCTTCTTGTTGCGCTTGCATGGCCTCAAATCCCGGCATTTGGGTCAACGGGTTCATTTTGGCCATCGGATTGGCCCCGCCCATATTCTCCATCCACTTGGATTGGCTATCGCGAAACATCTCAAAACTGGCGGCCAAAAACTGCGGAACCGAGCTTCCGGCTTGGGTCGTGTAGCTGCGCACCAAGTCCGTCAAGACATTGATCGGAAGAACACTTTCGCCTTTGCTCTCGTGTTCGGCCACTATCTGCAACAAGTATTGACGGGTCAGGTCATCACCCGATTTCAGATCAATAATCTCAACATCACGACCATCACGGATGAATCCGGCAATGTCCTCCAGCGTCACATAGTCAGACGTCTCCGTATTATAGAGCCGCCGACTGGCGTAGCGTTTTATCAGTAGCGGCTTATCTTTGTCAGCCATCCTCGCCTCCCCTGCGATGCAGCAATGCAGAAAAGCTTATGCGAGCGCAGAAGAAAAAGAAAGCCTGCCATAAGGATAGCGGCGAATTCGCCGCGTTAGAACAGGCTGCCTTGTTCCGGCTTTGGTGGCGTTTGCGATTTTTTCGTCGGTTTTCTTGGGGTTGCGCCGTCGCCGACCACCAGTTTCCCGTCGGCGAATTCGATTTCCAAAGCCTCGGCTTTCTTTGCACCCGCAGCGGTTGTGACCACATCGCCATCCCCGCGCACAACCGCATAGCCGCGCCGCAGCGTTTCCTTGTAGCCCAAAGTTTCGCGCAACCGGTCCAGCGCATCCAATTTGGATTGCGCCTCTGAAACCCGCCCGCGTTGTGCCTCGTCCAACCGGCGGGACAGCCCAACAAGCCGATCAGATTGCACAGCAATTTCCCGCCGAATTGGGCGCGGAGATAACCGGCCAAGCCGTTGCCCCAAAGCTTCGCGCCGGGTTTGTACCAACCTCATAAGCGCCGGTTGAAGCCGTGTTGCGCGATCCGACAAGCGCGATTGTTCCGTTGCAATGGCGCGGCTCAACACACCGGGGCGCAGGCTCCCGGCGCTTTCAGACAGGCGTAGGCGTTGGCGGTCAACCAAACGCCGCAACCCAGCGGGGAGTTTATCCCCCATGATATCAAGCCGCTGGCGTGGCCCATCCAACAAGGTTTCTGCACGCGGCATCGCGCGTCCCAAATCCCGCAACCTTTGGCCACGGTGTTCCAAACGTTGCTCCACCGCGCGGGTCATTCGCGCATCATAGTCGCGCAGCCCGGCCAAAAGCTCCATGCGCACCGGCACCGCCAACTCCGCCGCCGCAGTTGGGGTTGGGGCTCGCATATCCGACACGAAATCAATCAGCGTCGTATCGGTTTCGTGTCCAACGGCCGAAATCAACGGAATGTCCGACGCCGCCGCGGCCCGCGCCACGATCTCTTCGTTAAACCCCCAAAGGTCTTCGACCGAGCCACCGCCCCGCGCCACAATCAACAAATCGGGGCGTGGCATCGCGCCCCCCGGTGTCATACGGTTGAACCCCTCAATGGCGCGCGCGACTTCGGGGGCGCATTTCGCGCCCTGAACGGCCACTGGCCAGACCAAAACCTTGCGTGGGAAACGATCGCGCAAACGGTGCAGGATATCGCGGATCACCGCCCCCGAGGGCGAGGTCACAACCCCAATAATTTCGGGCAGATAGGGAAGTTTTTTCTTGAGAGCAGGTTCAAACAACCCTTCGGCTTGCAACTGCGCCTTGCGCTTTTCCAGCATCGCCATCAAGGCCCCGGCCCCGGCTGGGCGGATTTCTTCGAGGATGATCTGATACTTGGATTGACCTGGAAAGGTGGTCATCTTGCCGGTGGCGATGACCTCCATGCCCTCTTCGGGTTGGGTCTGTTGACGTGCGGCAACACCCTTCCACATGATCCCGGAAATGACCGATTTGTCATCCTTGAGGTCAAGATAGATATGCCCGGACCGTGGCCGGCTAACTCGCCCAACTTCGCCGCGCACCCGTACAAACCCAAACTCGCCCTCAATCGTGCGTTTGACCGCACCCGACAGTTCGGAAACCGTAAATTCCGGGGCGTTATCCGTGGCCTCTTCGGGGCCGTCGTCGAAAAGATCCATGTGCGTCTCGATCGTTAAATTGTCTGCAATCTATGCTGTTCTTTCTTTGGGTTCCAGACGTCTTCGCTTTGAATACGCCACCTTACCCCCAGTTGGATCTCTTGTTAGGAATGCGCGGCATGGCGAGCAACCGACGCGCATTCACCCCAATGATAACGACCATCGCCAGAAAGCTAACACCAAACAACCAATAGTTTTGGCTGACCACCGCGACGCACGTAAGCCCGAAACAAACACAGGCTGCCAATAAAAACGGCGGACCTCTCTCAACAAGAAACCAGATTCGATCGGGCGGATTTTGTCCAAACTCACGTTGGTACAACTCCAACGTTTTTTGATATTTCATGGACTCTGAAGTTGGATTTTCGTGGGGTGAATAATGTAATTTTTGTCCAATAGCGTCTATGCAAATCTGATTCCACTCATTGTGATCCATCAGGGAGTGCTGCAGCCAAACCTCATCCACAAAAGAAGACGGCTGGACGTCCCTAGGAGCAATCAGGTGTAGATACGCAAACCGCCGGTATTCGAAGAGCATCTGAGAGATGTCATCAGATTCATAATCTAACACGTTGCAAAGATGGGCTTCGAAACTGTCACTGGGTCCAGCTGGCGAAAACTGATATTCAGAAATTCGCGACCATAGGTCTGGGTCACTTAGAGAACCATTCATACCTGTATCTCTTGCCGTTTTTACCTGCGCCCATTAGACCGCCCCCAACGGATACCAAGGGGACCATGCGATGAACATCCTTATTCTCGGAAGCGGCGGGCGCGAGCACGCATTGGCATGGGCGACCTTGCAAAACCCCAAGTGCGACAAACTGATCGTCGCGCCCGGCAATGCGGGTATCGCGCAAATCGCCGAATGCGCGCAATTCGACATCAACGATGGTGGCGTGGTTGCCGAATTCGTCTCTGAGAACGCCATTGATCTGGTGATCATCGGCCCCGAAGCCCCGCTTGCCGCCGGTGTTGCCGATCGCTTACGCGAGGCGGGTGTCTCGGTCTTTGGCCCCTCAGCAGCGGCGGCCAAACTCGAAGCTTCCAAAAGCTTTACCAAGGAAATCTGCGACGCCGCAAATGCCCCCACCGCCGCCTATGGCCATTTCACCGATGCAGAGGCCGCCAAGGCGCATGTGCGCGAAACCGGCGCGCCGACCGTGGTCAAGGCCGATGGTCTGGCCGCCGGCAAAGGTGTGATCATCGCCGAAACCGTCGCCGAAGCCGAAGCCGCGATTGACGATATGTTCGGAGGAAGCTTTGGCGCGGCAGGTGCCGAAGTGGTGATCGAAGAGTTTATGACCGGCGAAGAGGCGTCGTTCTTTGTGCTGGTTGATGGCGACATTTGCCTGCCCATTGGCACGGCCCAAGACCACAAACGCGTTGGCGAAGGCGACACCGGATTGAACACCGGCGGAATGGGCGCGTACTCCCCCGCGCCAATCATGGCTGATGCGGTCACCCAAAAGGCGTTGGACGAGATTGTGCGCCCGACCATGGCCGAAATGGTCAAACGTGGGGCCCCTTACCAAGGCGTTTTGTATGTCGGTTTGATGATCGAAAACGGTCAACCGCGTTTGGTCGAATATAACGTTCGTTTTGGCGACCCTGAATGTCAGGTCTTGATGCTGCGACTGGGCGCTCAGGCCTTTGACTTGATGCAAGCCTGTGCCGAAGGCCGGTTGGATGAGGCACAGGTCACATGGGCGGATGATCACGCGATGACCGTGGTTATGGCCGCCGATGGCTATCCCGGTTCTTATGAAAAAGGCACCGAGATCAAAGGGCTGGATGACCTGCAGGCCGATAGTTTCAACATGATGTTCCATGCCGGCACCACCGCCGAAAATGGCAAGGTTTTGGCCAGCGGCGGACGGGTTTTGAACGCCACAGCGCGCGGTGAAACCCTACAAGAAGCCCGTGATCGCGCTTATGCGATGGTGGACGCGGTGGATTGGCCCGAAGGGTTTGTGCGCCGCGACATTGGCTGGCGCGCGTTGAGCTAAGCCGGAAAACAACACCATATTTGCAACAAACGGGGGCCAATCGGCCCCCTTTTCTACACGCAAGTAAAGTGATGCGGCTTTAGGGGGTCATCACCCCTTGTTCCGTCACGATCATGTCCAAGGGTTGGTCTGTCGCCTCAAGCGGTAAATCTTCGGCCTCTTGCGCGGCAAAGGCAAAGCCAATGGCCAGCGTCGGACGTTTGGCCCGCAACCCTTCCAATGTGCGATCATAAAAGCCGCCGCCATAGCCCAAACGCCCCCCCGTGCGGGAAAAGGCCACCAAAGGCACAATGACAATTTCGGGCTCGATAAACTGTGGATTTTCGGGGATTTTCGCCCCAAATGGCCCATCTTTCATGGCGCAGCCCGGCTCCCAGAGCGCGAACTTTAGCGCTTGCCCGGCGGCAATGATCACCGGAACACTCACCTGGCCGTGGGCCGCGGCCTCTTCCATGGCGGGCACCGGGTTTATCTCGGTCCGGATCGGCATGTACCCCGACAGGGGCACGCCGCGATAGCCCGCCAGCAAACTGCTCAGATGCCCCGCAGCCCCGGGGGGACGCGTATCATAGGCGGCTTTGCGCAGGGCAAAGGCCTCTTTTCGTGCGACGGCTTTGCGCTCATCCAAATCCATTTTGCGCCCCTTTTGCGCCCCTATAGCAACACCATGACAGCCAATCCAAGGAAGGCAAAGAAGCCAACCACATCGGTTACGGTTGTCACAAACGCCCCCGAGGCCAGCGCCGGATCAACCCCGGCCTTTTCAAGAACCACGGGGATCGCAATCCCGGCAAGCCCGGCAACGACCAGATTGATCACCATAGCGGCGGCGATCACCGCGCCCAAGGCGGGAGAGTCAAACCAGATCACCCCGACAATCCCCATAATCACGGCAAAGGCGACGCCGTTGACAAGGCCCACCAACACTTCCCGTCGGATGACCCGCCAGATGTTGGCTCCGGTCAAATCCTTGGTGGCCAAAGCGCGCACCGCAACCGTGAGCGATTGCGTTCCCGCATTGCCCCCCATCGAGGCGACGATCGGCATCAACACCGCCAAAGCCACAAGTTGCGAAATCGCCTCTTCGAATTGCGCAATGACCAGCGAGGCCATCACCGATGTTACCAAATTGACCGCAAGCCAGGGAAAACGCCGTTTGGTCGTGTCGATCACCCGGTCAGACAGGCGGCTTTCACCGTCAACACCCGCAAGGCGTAGAATGTCTTCTTCGTTTTCCTCGTCCAAAACCGCCATGGCATCGTCAATTGTGATCACGCCAACAAGCCGGTCGTTTTCATCCACAACCGGCGCGGAGATCAGGTGATATTGGTTAAACGCATAGGCAACCTCGCCCTCGTCCTGCAGCACTGGTATGGTTTGAAACGTCTCTTCAAGGATTGATTTCAACAACACTTCGCGACGGGATGACATCAACCGCCCAAGGGTGATATTCCCCACCGGACGCAAACGCGGATCGACCAGAACCACATGATAAAACTGCTCTGGCAGGGTGTCGTTATTGCGCAAGTAATCAATGGCTTCGCCAACATTCCAATGCTCGGGGGCCATCACAACTTCGCGCTGCATCAAGCGCCCAGCAGAAAAATCAGGATAGGTCAGTGACTGTTCAACCGCCGCCCGGTCACTATCCTCCAACGCCTCTAGAATAGCCTCCTGTTGCGGCTCATCCAAGTCTTCGAGAAGGTCAACAACATCGTCGGATTCAAGATCGCGCACCGCCTCGGCGAGAACCTGCGGTTTTAGAAGGCCAATCACCTCTTCGCGGATCGCATCATCAAGTTCCGACAGAATTTCACCGTCGAATTCCTGATCATACAGGCGCACTAAACGCATACGATCAAAGGCGTTGATCTGTTCCAAAAGGTCAGCAATATCGGCCGCATGAAGCGGATCCATCATCGCCAACAGCGACTCGCGATCCTCGCGATCTACAGCAAACAGAACCTGCGCGACATCCTTGCGATCCAGCGCATATTCCCCATCTGTTTCTGCCACCTGTTTTTGGATGTCATCAGCCATACGCACCTCCGGGGAATCTTGGCCTGACTTTAGGGCATGGGCTTGCGGGGGAACAGGGTACTTGCGCAATGATACTGCGGCAATTTACCTTTGACCTTCTTGCGCTTAACGTGGCGCATCATATCAGGAGCCCCCATGATTCAAACTTGCCTGCATCTTGGACAAACCCTTTGGTTCGACGGTGATCCCTTTGCCAAGGGGATTGGCGCGGCCCGCCATGAAACGCGCGGGGCCGTGTTGGTGGAGAAAGGGACAATTCATGCAGTTGGCCCCGCTGCGGACCTGCGGGCGGCCTATCCCTGGGCAGATGTTGTTGACCACAAGGACGGGTTAATTGTCGCCGGGTTTGTTGATGCCCACGCTCATTATCCGCAAACCGGGATCATCGCCAGTTGGGGCAAGCGTCTGATTGATTGGTTGAACTCCTACACCTTTCCCGAGGAAATGCGGTTTGGCGATCGCGCCTATGCCGACGATATTGCCGGGCGCTACCTGGATTTTCTATTGGCGAACGGCACGACGAGCGTTTGTTCTTTCTGCACTATTCACCCTACTTCTGTTGACGCGTTCTTTTCGGCGGCGGCGGATCGCAATATGCGGGTTTTTGGCGGCAAAACCTGTATGGATCGTAATGCGCCCGATGGGCTGCGCGATACGGCCAAAAGCGCCTATGACGACAGCCGTCGCTTGCTCGAACATTGGCATGATCGCGGGCGCGCGTCTTATGTGATCACACCGCGGTTTTCGCCGACATCAACACCCGAACAGCTCGAGGCGCTTGGGGTCCTTTGGGCCGAAAACCCCGAGTGTTTAATGCAAACACATCTCAGCGAACAAACCGATGAGATTGAGTGGGTCAAAGGACTATATCCACAGGCCCGCGATTACCTCGACACATATGAGGCCTATGGATTGCTTGGTGAAAAAGGTCTCTATGGCCATGCGATCCATTTGGAAGATCGTGAAAAGGATCAGCTCAAAGACGTTGGTGGGTCTCTCATCCATTGCCCGACCTCTAACACCTTTATCGGTTCGGGATTGTTTGACATGGCCGGGTTGAAATCTGCCGGGCATCATGTAGGGCTTGCCACCGATACGGGGGGCGGCTCGTCTTTCTCGATGTTGCGCAGCATGGCCGCCGCCTATGAAATCGGTCAATTGCGTGGCACAGCACTACATGCTGCTGAATTGATTTGGTTGGCCACCGCAGGCTCGGCTCGGGCGCTGCATCAACACCATCGGATCGGTAATCTCGGCGCGGGGATGGAAGCCGATTTCATTATTCTCGATCTGGCCTCGACTCCTGAAATCGCCCAGCGCAGTAGCCGGGCGCTAGACATTTGGGAAGCATTGTTTCCAACCATTATGATGGGAGATGATCGCGCGATTTCGGCCACTTACGTGGCGGGACGCAAAGTTGGAAAATCGTAAATCATTGGTGCCGCTTACCCGCGGCACCCCGGCTTGCCCAGCACCATAACCCAAATATCACCGGGGGCACGCACCAACCCGTATTCTGTGACACGACGATTTAACATGTTTTTGCGATGCCCCGGCGACGCGGCCCATCGGCCCATAATTTCAGTCAAACTCTGTTGCCCTTTGCCGATGTTTTCCGCAACGACACAAGGGCCGTATCCCGTCCGTCGCACCCGTTTCATCACATTGGATCCATCAGATCCACCGTGCGAAAAGAACCCTTTTCGCGACATGTCCATAGCGTGCGCCATGGCGGCCTTTTCAAGTTTCGGTGACGGTTTTACCGCGCCAAGGCCTTGCTCTGCGCGCAACCCATTTAGCATTTGGCGTGCCTGTTGGGCGGCCGCCGATTGGCCTAGGCCGATCACTAATGTCAAAATCAAAACAAAGCGCAACATGGCGTTCCCCATTCTGGTGCTACAAGGCGTTACAAACGTTCACTCAGAGCCTGTGCTAGCTGATTCTGTTTAACAATGGCCTTCTCGAGGTCAATCCCTGTGACGTGTCCATCGCGCACCACGTGCCGCCCTTCAACCAATAGATGTTTCACCGTCAGAGGTCCGGCCAACAACAGGGCCGCCGGGTCCCAGCTCCCCGCACTTTCAATGCCACTCACGTCCCAAAGCGCCAGATCGGCCCGCTTTCCGATGGCGATCTGACCACAATCATGCCGGCCCAGCACCTCGGCCCCGCCGCGCGTGGCGATGCGCAAGGCTTCGCGAGCGCTCATCGCGTCGGCCCCATTGACGACGCGTTGCAAGAGCATGCTTTGCCGCGCCTCAAGGATCATGTTTCCCGCGTCATTGCTCGCTGATCCATCGACCCCAAGGCCCACTTTCACTCCGGCATCGCGCATCGCACGCACAGGAGCAATGCCAGATCCAAGCCGACAGTTAGAGCATGGGCAATGGGCCACGCCGGTTCGGGATTTAGAAAATAGATCAATCTCTTGCCCGTCAAGTTTGACACAATGCGCGTGCCAAACATCATTCCCGGTCCATCCCAAATCTTCGGCATATTGTCCGGGACGGCAACCAAATTGCGCAAGGCTATAGGCAATGTCCTCGTCGTTTTCTGCCAAGTGGGTGTGCATCATCACACCCTTGTCCCGCGCCAAAATTGCGGCATCGCGCATCAACTCGCGACTGACCGAAAACGGTGAACAAGGGGCGACCCCAACGCGCACCATCGCCCCGTCACACGGGTCATGAAACCCGTCAATCACGCGAATGCAATCTTCAAGAATGGCTGTTTCGTCCTCCACCAAACTGTCCGGGGGCAAGCCGCCATCGCTTTCACCAATGCTCATAGCGCCGCGTGTCGGATGAAACCGGATACCCAATTCTTGCGCCGCAAATATCGTATCCTCAAGGCGCGCACCGTTTGGGTAAAGATAAAGATGGTCCGAACTCATCGTACAGCCCGAGAGCATCAGTTCGGCCAATCCAACCTGTGCCGAGGTAAACATTTCCTCAGGGCCAAAGTGCGACCAAATTGGGTAGAGTGTTTTCAGCCACCCAAAGAGCAACGCGTCCTGACCACCCGGTACTGCACGGGTCAGGGTTTGGTACAAATGGTGATGCGTGTTCACCAATCCCGGCGTCACAACACATTTTTCTGCGTCGATCACCTCGCCATCACTTTGTAAAGATGGGCCGATTTCGGCAACAACACCGCCCGTTATGCGGATGTCACATTGGGTCAATTCACGGCCCAAATCATCCATCGTCAAGACAGCTTGGGCGTTACGGATGAGGGTTTCCTGCATCACGATCTCCGCCCTTTTCGGTGTGTCGAAAACCGATGACGCCAGAAAAGGGAAGGACGCGTCTACCGATTCTTAATCTTGATCTTGCCTCGTTTAAACGTGTCTTTGCAAAATGGCCAACGCCTTGGCGTGGAGTTCCTCGTTTGCCGCAGCAATAGCGCGCCCGCCATTATGAGCACGCCCACCTTGCCAATCCGTTACCACACCACCGGCCGCTTCAACAATGCCGATTGGCCCCTGAATATCGTAGGAATTCAACCCCGCCTCGATAACGAGATCAATCTGCCCCGCAGCCAACAACGCATAGGCATAACAATCCATCCCGTATCGCACGAGCTTCACTTGCTCCGCCACTTTGTGGAAAGCCGCTCCTTCTTCGGGGCTACCTACCTCTGGGAAAGTAGTAAAAAGGGTTGCTTCCCCAAGGTCTTGCGTGGCTTTGGTACCAAGGGCACCGCCGCCGTGCGGACCCGTCCAATCTGCGCGCCCCAGACCGCCAATAAATCGTTCACCAATATAGGGTTGGTCGACCACACCTAAGATCGGCCCAGAGGAATCTGACACTGCGATCAGCACCCCCCATGTGGGTGTTCCCGACACAAATGCCCGGGTCCCATCGATCGGGTCCAAAACCCAAGTCAGGCCGCTGTCGCCGTCTTGTTGGCCATATTCTTCGCCCAAAATGGCATCAGAAGGTCGGCGTTTCGCCAAGACATCGCGCATGGCGCGCTCTGCCCAACGATCCGCTTCGGTGACCGGATCGTAGCCAGTTTCAAGCTTGTTTTCAGCCAATAGCGTTGAAGTTCGAAACAACGGCAAAATGGCCAATCTGGCCGCGTCGGCCAAAGCCTCCGCGGTCGAAATCAGCTCTTTTGCTGTCTCAGATGAGACCATGTCGCGCCCTCCGGTCCGATGTTGCCACCGTGCTACCGCAAGGCTGCGTTAGGCTCAAGCAACGTCAGACAGAACACGCGCCAATTCAAACAAACGGCGGCGCTGATTTTCAGGAATCGCATAGTAAGAGCGAACCAAATCAAGTGCTTCCTTGTCACCAAGGATATCAGCCGGAACGTTGTCAGAAGACTGCGACGGTTCAGAACCCTCGGTCTCGATCCCTTCAAAGAAGAAGCTGACTTTAACTTCAAGCGCATCGGCGATGTCCCAGAGACGTGACGCGCTAACGCGGTTGGCCCCGGTTTCATATTTCTGGATCTGTTGGAATTTGATTCCAACTTTTTCTGCCAGCTGTTGCTGTGTCATCCCCACCAGCCAACGGCGGTGGCGAATACGTTTGCCGACATGTACATCTACTGGATGCGCCATACTAAGTTTCCCGTTCTTTGTTTCATGGGCGGGCCGAATAGGACGCGCCATGCGCCGCTAGTACTACTCAACCCGAACCTGTGCGCTTCATAACATGACTTGGTACAGCAAAAATGAGGTTAAGATCAAGTCACGCACAGTCGTAAAGATGGTAAAATTGCTCGCAAATCAACACAAAGTTGCAATTTTCCCGTTATTGTCTCCTTTTACTCAACCTAACGTTAGACAACGAGCCTTGTTTGACAGGGCCAGCTGTTAAAGGCACTCATGCACGCAAAATCGGAGAGACCAATGCGCGCTTATCGACTCACATCACACGAATCCCCCCCAACCCTCTTAGATTGTGCTGTACCTTCACCAAAACCCCAAGAGCTGTGCCTAAAGATCGCCGCCTGCGGGCTGAATTTCGCCGATCTTCTTATGATGAAAGGCACTTATCAAGAAACGCCCTCCCTGCCCTTTACTCTGGGCATGGAAGTCTCTGGTGTTGTGACATCCATCGGAGAAAACGTCTCCGGCTTTGCAATCGGAGATCGGGTCGCCGTTTACGGCGGACAAGGTGGATTGGCTGAATATGGCTGCTTTGACGCCAACCGCGCCGTCAAACTGCCCGATTCCATGGGGTGGGTAGATGCCGCAGCATTGCAAATTGCCTATGGGACATCCCACGTCGCCCTTGAACATCGTGCTCATTTGCAACCTCGCGAAACGCTCCTTGTCCTTGGAGCCGCAGGCGGTGTCGGATTAACCGCAGTTGAAATCGGCAAACTCATGGGCGCGCGCGTGATTGCTTGCGCCCGGGGGGCAGATAAACTTCAAGCTGCAAAAGCAGCCGGGGCGGATCATCTCATCGACGCCACAACCGATGACATCCGCGAGGTAATGAAAGCATTGGGCGGTGCCGATGTCGTCTATGACCCTGTTGGCGGCGATCAATTCACCTCCGCCTTCCGCTCTTGCAACCCCGAAGCGCGTATTTTGACAATTGGCTTCGCCTCAGGAGACGTCCCCCAGATAAAAGCCAACCACCTCTTGGTCAAAAACATCTCGGTTCTAGGCTTGTACTGGGGCGGCTACCTCAGCTTCCGCCCCGATGTGTTAACCAAGTCACTGGGACAACTTATGGAATGGCACACACAAGGCAAAATCAAACCTCATGTTAGCAATACCTTTACGCTGGATCAGGTCGCCGACGGGCTCGAAATGCTTCGAACCCGGAAATCAACCGGCAAGGTCGTTATCGAGATTGCCGATCTCTAAGGCATAGGCTGGAGGGTGGGCCGCTGCGTCCCAAAGGGACGCGGCCGGGGCGTTCTTCAGGCGTGCCTATTCCTGTTCCTTCGCCCAAACCATATCAATCATGTCCTGTGTCCCTTTCGAAAACTCCAAGGGGCACGGGTAATCCACCCCATCCAGTACCGACGCATTAAAGGCCTCGACCTGATACACATAGTGATTGTCCGCAGAATACCGTATCGTCTGCACGTCCAAGCCGCCAACACCCTGAGTTTGCAACTCAATACGCGCTTCGCCATACAGATTGGCATTAAAGGGCGCAGTCAACCGCATGACCCCTTTGTCGCCGTGAAATACCATCTCTTGCCATGGTGCCATACGCATCGAAACCACGCCCGTATAATGAAAAGACGGAAACCGTGCGGTAACATGGCTCCAGACGTCCACACCATTTTCGCGGCAAATTTCGGTGCTCAAAATCTCCTTGGGCTCCTCCCCGGTTAGAAACCGCGCCGCCCCATAGATATACACACCAATATCAGGGATCGCGCCGCCGCCCTTTGCCGGATCTTGGCGGATATTACTGACATCCGCCGAATTATCATATGAAAACGCGCCATTGACCCGCATCAGCTTGCCAATCGCTCCGGCCTCATACAGCGCCTTGGCGCGTTGCCATTGCGGATGATGCACAATCATATAAGCCTCAGCCGCCAACAGCCCGGTCGCGTCGCGTTTTGCTATGACAGGCTCAAAATCCGACGCGGTCATCGCAAGGGGTTTCTCAACCAAAACATGTTTGCCTGCATCAAGGGCCTTTAGCGCCCATTCCACATGCAAATGATTGGGCAGCGGGATGTATACCGCATCGACATCGGGCGAGTTGACCAGCGCATCATAGCTGTCGAAAACCGCAATGCCCGGTGCGATAGCCTCAAACGGCTTGGCCTTCTCCGCAGAGGACGTCGCCAACGCCACCAGCTTTCCGCGCCCCGCCGCGTTGATCGCGGGCCCCATATGCTCGCGGGCAAATTTCGCCGCGCCTAGAATACCCCATCGTACAAATGTCATCGCAACTCCTCCTCCCCCTCACATAGCGCCAGGGCCGTGTTAGCGCCACCAATAAGTCATTTCAGCGGCTCTATGAACACTCAGCACCAAAACAAAGGCCCCTTTCCGGGGACGACGGAAAGAGGCCTTTGCCAGGGAGGAATTTAGGGAGGACAGTCCGGTTGGCCTGCCCCTTACTCGTTAGGCACGTACCAACATGCCCTGCTCACGCGCCAATTCGCGCATGCGTTTTTGCAGCTTTTCAAAGGCGCGCACTTCGATCTGACGAATGCGTTCTCGGCTAACATCGTATTGGCCAGACAGCTCTTCCAACGTCACCGCGCTTTCGGCCAAACGGCGTTGTGTCAGAATGTCCTTTTCACGATCATTCAAAACATCCATAGCCTCGGCCAACAGCTCACGACGCGCTTCTAGTTCGTTGCGCTCGGCATAATCACCGGCCTGATCGGCATCTTCATCCTCAAGCCAATCCTGCCATTGCATGGTGCCTTCACCTTCGGAGCCGACCGTGGCGTTCAAGGAGGCATCCCCGCCCGACATCCGTCGGTTCATCGACACAACCTCATCCTCGGTCACCCCCAAATCGGTGGCGATCTTTTCGACATGCTCGGGGCGCAAATCGCCCTCTTCCAAGGCTCCAATACGGTTCTTTGCCTTGCGCAGGTTAAAGAACAGTTTTTTCTGGGCCGACGTCGTGCCCATTTTCACCAAGGACCACGACCGTAGGATATATTCCTGAATGGCGGCGCGAATCCACCACATCGCATAGGTCGAGAGACGAAACCCCTTGTCAGGGTCAAAGCGTTTGACAGCTTGCATCAGACCAACATTGGCCTCCGAAATCACCTCGGCCTGCGGCAAACCATAGCCGCGATAGCCCATGGCGATTTTCGCAGCCAAACGTAGGTGGCTGGTGACAAGCTTGTGGGCTGCACGGCTGTCTTGTTTCTCAACCCAGGCCTTTGCGGCCATGAATTCCTCTTCAGGTTCCAGCAAGGGAAACTTGCGGATCTCTTGTAAATAGCGGTTCAGCCCGCCTTCAGGCGTTGGGGCTGGAAGGTTTGCGTAATTGCTCATGTCCCTGTTCCTCCAATCAATGTTATGACCGTTAACATCCAGATAGGCAGCGCTAACACCCGTTTCAAGGGCTATGCTGCCAAAAGGTTAAGCTTCAGATAAATCAACTTTGGCCGAATGTAAGGCATATGTCCGTGCGCTCACGCACAGGTGCTCTGTGTTACATCCAAGTTTACGAAGTCTTAACCAAGACCGACAGTCAGGAAATCCGCCGCTCGCGGTGCAACAACCGCTGTTCTGCGGCCTTTAAGCGGCGAAGCGCCTCATCCTCGTTGGCAGCATTGCGCCAAATCTTGAGACAGGACTGCGCCGACCATGGCAAAACGGCCCCGGCCATCCAACACCGCAATTCTGGCGGCAAGGCATCAAACTCGCGCATTTTGTTCCGCCCGGGTCGGGATTTCTTGAGATGTGTTTTGCCAAGATTGCTCATCAATATCGTCACTGCCAAAAAGTACTGCAACGTTATAACATAACGCTCCGCCAATCAAAAGCAGATTTTGGAGGCCCCCACAATGCCCCAACACAAGGCTCACCGCCAGAACCCGCTCCTATTGTCCCGGTGCTTTATCGCAGCAGCGCCAGCAACTCCGCCATGTCCGCCGGAATCTCGGCCTGAAACAACAGCGCCTCCCCGGATACCGGATGGTCAAATCCCAGCTCGCGTGCGTGCAAGGCTTGGCGATCAAATGCCATCACCGCCTTATGCGCCTCAGGGGTGATCGCTTTGGCCGACACTTTGCGCCGCCCGCCATAGACTGGATCCCCAACCAAAGAGTGCCCTGCATGGGTCATGTGAACCCTAATCTGATGGGTGCGCCCAGTTTCCAATCGACATTCCACCAAGGATAACGTCGTTGGGGACCCGTAGCGTTCCAACACCCGCGCATGGGTGATCGCGTGGCGCCCCTGCCCGTCAAAAAACACCGCTTGGCGTTGGCGTTCGGTTTTGTGCCGCGCCAATCCACTGGTGATCGTGATGTCACCACGCCCTCCCGCCGACACGCCTTTGGTGCCCATCAAACGCGGGTCTGCCGGATCAGGCACGCCATTGACCAGCGCAAGATAGGCCCGCTGGGCCGTATGTTTTTCAAACTGTTTGGCGAGGCCATGATGGGCCCGGTCCGATTTCGCCACCACCAGCAACCCACTGGTGTCTTTGTCAATGCGGTGCACGATGCCGGGGCGCTTTTCGCCCCCAATACCGGACAGGTCCCCGCCAAAGTGATGCAACAAGGCGTTTACCAAGGTGCCGTCCGGCGTACCAGGGGCCGGGTGCACAACCATCCCTGCTGGTTTATTGACAACACAAAGGTCTTCGTCTTCCCAAACAATGTCCAACGGAATGTCCTGAGCTACCACGTCATAGCTCACCGCTTCGGGCACTTTGATGTGAATCTCATCTCCCTCGTGCACAGCAATTTTGGCATTGTCCAAAACAACACCGGCGCGGGTCACAGCGCCCTCAGCAATCAACCGGGCCAAGCGGGTGCGCGATAGGGCCGCCTCCTCTGGCACATCACGCGCCAAAGCTTTATCAAGACGGGACGGCGGATTGGCCGCGATGGTGATACAAAGGTTGGTCATGGACACCCCACAAGGCGAAAATACGGGCGATAGTCTGCCCGAACCACCCCAGTTGCGCTTTCTGCGTCTTCTGGTGACGGTCCTTACGGGCGTGATGATTGCGGGGATCGTGCTGATCCTCGGCTTGATCTGGCACCGCTATAACAACGCTCGCGCCCCTCTGCCAGAGGTGATCACCCTTCCCGGCGGGGCAACGGCCACGGCGTATACCCAAGGGCCGGATTGGTACGCGGTCGTGACCGATGAAAACCAAATCCTGATTTTTGACCGTGCCAGCGGGAAACTGCGTCAGGAAATCGGGATTACACCAAACGACCAATAGGCGATCAGCGCCTCTGTTTCCCGCTGCTGCGTCCTTTGGCCGAGCCAAGAGGCCGGTCAAAATCCAGTAGACACCACGAGGGTTTCCGACAGTTTTTCAACCCTGCCCAGCATCTGCCAGATACGTCTCATCTGTGAGCTGATCAAGGCAGCCAAAGACCTGCCGACACCACCAGAATGTTGTTTCTTTGGAAACAACATTGCGTTCAAAATGGGTCCAATCACTTGGGGAAAACAATGACATCTACCGAACGGGTTATGAACGGCTGGCAGCTCGTCTGCTTTAGCGCCTTAAGCGCGCCTTTGGCCATGATAGGCTTTGCGGTGGTCAGCTTTGTCCCAACGTTCTACGCCATTGACATGGGGCTTGGATTGGCCTCCGTGGGTGCTGTTTTTATGTTTGGCCGGTTCTTTGACGTTTTCACTGATCCGTTGATTGGCGCTCTGAGTGATCGAACGCGCGGCAAATGGGGGCCACGTCGGCCGTGGATGTTTTTTGCGTTTCCCGGCGTTTTGCTATTTGCGTGGTTGCTTTTTCGGCCACCAGAGGCGGTGGGATCGCCCTATCTGTTCTGTGTGGTTTCCGGGTATCTCTTGTTTGTAACCGCTTTTGACGTCCCGTATTCCAGCATCGGTCTGGAGATTTCCAAAAACGTTCACGAACGCTCGGTTTTGGCAGGAACGAAAGCCGTTTTCCAAATCTTAGGGGCGCTGATTGCCTCTTTGGTGCCTGTTCTCATCGGCTCTCAAATGGGCGTGTCGCTCAGCGCCTTGGCCATGGTTTTCTTAGTCTCTATGCCTTTGGCGTTGATACTCTTTCTGGTCTGGTCACCTCGTCAAAACCGATCGGTGTCACGTCCTCGACCAAATCTCTGGGACGCGTGGCGCAATTGCCTGCGGAGACCCGCATTTCGAAGGCTGATGGTCGCGTTCTTCGCAGTCCAAGCCGCAAACGCCATGACCATTGGCCTTTTGGTTCTGTTTGTCAGTCATGTCTTGCAAGCACCAGAGATGGTCGGATCAATGTTTCTAAGTTTCATTGTCGCCACCGGGCTTTTTGTACCGCTATGGATAGTTTTGTCGAAAAAGATTGGCAAACAACGAACATGGATTTCCGCAATAGTCGCCTGTTCGCTGTTTTTGCTCGGAAGCTACGCAATCGACGCAGGTGACATTGGCCTGATGCGGGCAATTTGCGTCGGGTTGGGGGCCTGCATGACCTGCGATGCCGTCATGCCAACCTCCATGTTGGCGGATATCGTCGCTCAGGACGAAACCGAGAGCGGCCACCCAAGAGCGGCAAGCTATCTGGCCTTAAAGAACGCCGCCTCGAAAATGGCCTTTGTTGCGCCCATGGGCGTGGCATTTCCGGTTTTGGGACTGGCCGGATTTGACAAGTCCGGCATCAATAGCCCAGAAACATTTGGTGTTCTCTTGTTCTTTTTTGCGGGGGGGCCGGTCATTTTGCGGCTGGTGGTCGCAGGATATTTATGGCGCAAGACCGACAGACGCGTGGCTCGCCCCTCCATAACATGACCCAAAACGTTGCTCCCCCCTCTGCCGAAGAAATTCGCGCCGAAGAAGCCCGTATGTTACGCGATCGAGCCGTTGGCTCGGCACGTTCGGTGTTTTTGCTGATTGGTGTTATCGCAATCAGCCTCGCGTCGGTTCATCTCTATGTTGAGGCCATGATTTGGGCGGGCCTCGCCTCTGTCATGGTCTCAATTACGGTCTTCTACGCGCGATCTTGGGGGCCCTCCCAAGACACCCAAAGCCAGGTGAACCGATATCTTTTGGGACATGTCGTAATATCGTCCTGTACCGGTCTGCTTTGGGCGTTTGGGGCCGTTCAACTGGCTAGCCCGGCCTCTGAACTTCAAACCTTTTTGGCAGGTCTCTTTGTAACATCCATCACAGCAGGCGGTGCCATGGCCGGAACGGTTTATCGTCCTGGCTATATTGCGTTGGCCGCATGTTCCCTACTGCCCTTTGGCCTCTATCTTTTGATAACAATGGAAGGTGTCCTGCGAATTTACGGTGGGTTTATCCTGTTTTATTTCACCTTCTGCTTTACAACAAACAAAACGGCCAGCCAAAAAACCCGCGACGCGATTGCCGCAAAATTGGCCAGCCGAGAAGCCGAAAAAGCCTTGCAAGAATTTGCCGATGCGGCCAAGCAACACCGCGTCACCAAACGATCAGTCGAAGCCATTCGGCATGATATGGCCCAACCTCTTCTGGCCCTGCGGAATTTCTTATCCGAACTGGATCGGCAAGCCGCCTCACCAGAACATGCCATTCTTGTCCGCCAAATCCGCTTGGCACTGATCAGCCAGGAAGCCCTTGTCGAAGAACTCTCCAACGTCGAGAAACCATCGCTTGAACTGAAGAGATCCATGATTGATGTAGAGGAGCTACTGTCCCAACTCGAGGATGAATATCGCCCTCAATTTTCGACGGCCTTCTGTGACTTTGTGATCCAAAATGAGGTCAAAGACATCGTCTGCGACCGCGCCAAATTAGAGCGGATCTTGCGCAATTTCTTGAGCAACGCGGTGAAATATGGGGCCTCGGGAGGATTGGTTAAACTGTCTGTGCTCTCAGATGAACACGAGAGCCGATGGGAGATAGCAGACCAAGGACCGGGCATAAGCTCGGAACACCTGCATGCCATTGAGCAGAATATTCCCCTGATGCCTTCAGAAACTGGAAGCGGCTTGGGTCTTGGGATTGCGCGGCAACTCGCAAGCGAGCTCGGCGGGGCGGTCTCAGTGGTCTCCCAGCTTGGCCAAGGCACAACAATTTCTTTGCACTTGCCTCACCAAGATATTTCCGGCGCACAGGATCAGGCATTTGTCTTGTGTATCGGAGAGGACAACCTTCCTGAGATCGGAGCCTGGGCAGACATCGTTTCGTCCTGGGTCTGGCAATTCGCCCATGCGGACACTGTCGAAGCAGCCAAGCAGTTGATCGGCCTTTTAGGGCAAGTACCGGACATCATCGTATTAAACCTCCCTAAGGGTCAAAAACCGTCGTCAGAGGACATCACGGTTCTGGAGCAAATCGCACCGGTTGTTCATCTCTTGCCCAAAGCGGCCCCTTTTCCGCCGCCCGCTACCAAAAACTCCATTGCCCTGCCTATTGGTGAATACGATCTGCGTCAGGCGCTTGAGCGTTTACTTCAAAACAACGCCAGTTCGCGGGCGCGCTGAACGGCGGCGGCACGATTTCCGACTGAGAGCTCGCGGAAGATTGCTTTGGCATGTGTTTTGACAGTGTTTTCGCTTATCGACAGGGTTCGCGCGATGTCTTTGTTGGTGCTGCCATCCGCCATCATCGAAAGAATGCGCTGTTGTTGCGGGCCTAGTTTTGGGCGTACAATCGTATCGGTGCCATCTGAGTTGAACATTGTCCGTCGCGCTCCTTTGAGAACCGAAGTCGCGGCAAGTGGTCCCGCGTCATACGCGGCTTGAATGGCGTCAAGAAGGACCTGTTCCTCACACGACTTGTGAACAAAGCGAAAAGCGCCAACCATTTCGGCATTTCCGCGTGTTATCGCATCTTCCGATGCTGAGAGCACAATCACCTGCACCGCAATTTCACGAGCCCGCAACGCACCGATAAGGGCAATTCCGTTGATCTGTTTCATTGCGAGATCGGTAATAACGACATCGTAACGATGGCCAGCGTCGACTTTTTCTAAAAACTCTGTTGCAGTGGTAAAGCTATCAACCCGAAGATTCAGCGCGCAATTGCCAAACACATACAATAACCCCTGCAAAAAAAGCGCGTGGTCATCAATCAGTGCCAGCCGGATCGGCTGATCGGCGTTTGTCAAATCAACCAAATTGGACATGTCCTCTGTGTCGTTGCCAAAAATAGTCGCGTTCCGACCATGGGCACAATCCCTTTTTCACAGTGGCCGGACGATATTGCTCTCATCAGGGACTTCCGTTTTAAGCGCGCGAACGAGGGGTCTGGCCCTGACGCTTCAACACGCTCCGCAATCCAGTCCCGATTTTCTCTACGGTCTCAAGGTCATGTTGCCAGTGGCACATCCTTTGCTCGATAGAAGCGATGTCGAAGAACCCCAGATAGCTCTCGGCAGTTTTGTCAAATAGGGGTGCGACCCGAGGGGCGTTCTTAAGCTTGTTAAAGCAGCGTTCGACCATGTTTCTCAACCGATACAGACCGTGATCAACTTCGACGCGCATCTTGCGGGTTTTGCGCATATGGATTTGAGGCAAAACATCGCGTTCAGTCATTATTTTTCGAATGCCATCAGCATCATCCCCCCACCGACAGGGTTTGTACAAAAGCTGTCATGCGTATCTTCAAAGAAAAGGCCCGCGCATGCGTATCACGTAGGCCGGGCCACGACAAAAACGGGCACGACAAAAACGGGGATGAGGTTGGGGTTATTAGATCACGTGGATTGCAAAGGTGTGCCCACCGGTGCTCAATGCTGCGTGAATCGTTCCAGACGATGCTGCGGAACACACTCGGCACCAAAGGGATAAACACTTGCCGAGGTGACGCTAAGGTATTGACATCTAATCCATTGTTACTGGATTACAGCGTCCTAATCGTCAGAAAACTGGCTGGGGTGGTAGGATTCGAACCTACGATACACTGTACCAAAAACAGCTGCCTTACCACTTGGCTACACCCCAACTGTGGAGCGCTATCTACGATGCAAAATCACAGGGTGCAAGCCCCTCTTTGGAAAAAAATATGATTTTTATTCACCGGCGATTGCGCTTGGGTCAGAGGTCATAGAATTGTCCTCTTGATCTTCGAAAAAGCAATATTGGGCGCGGCCTGCGCGTTTCGCGGCATAGAGCGCTACATCAGCCTGTTCCATGACCCGCGCTGGGTCTTGTTCGCTACCATCGCTACAAAAAATACCAATGCTGGCAGAGACATTGCAGACCTGATCTTCGAAGGGAATGGGTTGTTCAATGCGTGAAATGAGATGACCGGCCAGATCTGATAACCGGTTCTTGTTGGTCAAAGTACTATATATGATAACAAATTCATCGCCCCCGACACGGGCTGCGGTGTCATCCTTGCGCGATGTATCTGCCATCGCGCGTGCGCAGCAGCGCAAGACATGATCGCCTGCGGCATGCCCCATAGTGTCATTAACCTGCTTAAAGAAATCGAGATCGATATGCATGAGGGAAAAGGGTTGGCCGCTTCGACAAATGCGATCCAGAACTTGATCGACGGCTCGACGGTTGTGCAACCCGGTCAAGGTATCCGTAAAGGCGCGTTTTTCCGCCGCGACCATAGCCCCTTGCAAGCGCGTATTCAAACTACGCGACGCATCCATCGCCGCCGATTTCGCCTCAACGAGATAGAGCATTTCAACCGCGAGATCCGTTGGGGCAAAATCTGTACTGGTCAAAGAATAGTCGCGCACAGCATCAATCACCGAAATGCCAAAGGACAGGTTGATGACACCGCCCCCTCGGCCATCGGCGCTAAGCACCCCTTTGAGAGGCGTGCGCACCCCTCCCCTTAAACGAATGTGCAGTTTGCGGCCCTCGGCATTGAGCAAATCCCCCATGCTCAACACTGACCGAGGCCGGTAGATTTCAAAGATTTCCAGAAACCGTTTCCCGTCAAGGTCGGCACCGCCAACTTTGTGGAGCGTTGGGCCGGCCTGAAGAATGTGGCCCGTTGAATCAAGAACCGCGTGCATCGGACAAAAGCGATGGAGCATTTCAATCGGAAATTGGGTCACGAGGCCTCTCCCATTTGGGGGCTGACAGCCAGTTCGAAATCCCGGCCCTCGGCATAGGCGGTTTCGACAACGGTGATATCAATCATCTGCAATCCCGCACCTCCATCGCCGGAATGATCCAACAGGGCCAAGGCCCCGTAGTCATCCGCCATAGCGCGCAATAACCCGGTCATCACATGCACAAAACCGGGCAGATGCCCGTCAATCTTCAACTGAAACTGGTTGATTGTATGGTCGCGCAGCTCAAGGTCAGGAAGATCAAGATCGGCCACCGCAAGACGGGCCCGGTCCGGTAAATCATCCAATGAATGCAGGAATTCAATAAAATCCACCCCACCAAAGCGCAGCAATCGCCGCAACCCTTCGCAATTGGGGTGCGAAACAAGATAGGTGCCAACATCTTCAAGGATGGCTTCGCTGGGTTTATCCAGCACCACACTGGCCGAGG
This sequence comes from Pelagimonas sp., assembly GCF_058892305.1. Classification (NCBI taxonomy): domain Bacteria; kingdom Pseudomonadati; phylum Pseudomonadota; class Alphaproteobacteria; order Rhodobacterales; family Roseobacteraceae; genus Pelagimonas; species Pelagimonas sp. The sequence continues at coordinate 25,272 of NZ_JBZXVN010000030.1, read as the reverse complement.
AAATCACATCGGTAAAGATGTCCTCATCATAGTTTAACATCGCCTCGAACTCGGTTCCATCCAACGACGCATGCGCCGCGATATTCTGCCAGGGTTCCGGACCATATGTGTCCTGCACGAAAACCTGAATGGTCTTCAAAATCAGTCCGTGCATGGTATCTCCGCCTTCTTGCCTTTGGGGAAAGATGGGCTCTGCGGAGTTAAATTTGAGGTAACATCTTCAATTGTGCACAAATATGCTGTGGTCGTTGAGTTTCAGGCTTGGCACCTCAATCGGGGCAATCTCGAACCTACCCTGATGGAGTGCCTCAAGATCGGGCACAGCCAAACGGTTTGGGCTCGGCCCGCTGAAATTGCCCACTTTGCCCGCATCCAAGAGCAGTTTTCCATCCCGCATGGAGATCGCAAAAGCGGACACAAAATGTTGCGTATCGCGCAGCAACACCACTCCGGCCGGTTTATCCAGATCGGCCCCAAAATCCGCCAAAACAACGGCACATCCCGGCCCATTTGACACCGGTTTTTGACAGGCCATCAACCAATCGCTCACATCCTGCCACACCAACTCGTCCAAGGCCCCCGCAGGCAGGTCCTGCTTGGGATAGACGGGCAAAAGCGCGGCCAAATCCTTGCGCATCTTGGCCTCTTGGGCAGACATATCACCCGGAGGATCAAAGGCCACTTCGCCTTTGGCTTTTGCAATGGCGGCCTGCAAATCTGGGCGCATCTCTTCAAGTTGAACAAGGGCCGATTGACCGGCCCTGCCCCACTGCCCCGCCAGTTCGCGCAAGGGCAATTCCCTGGCCGAAGCCCCCTCAATCGCGCGTAGTGATTGGGATAGCGCGGCAATGCGTTCGGGCACCACAAACGGCGTGAACCAGATCAGCGCCACCACCATACAGGCCACCGCCAGACCGGTATTCACCTCGCGGATGCGGGCCATCCAATCGCCCTGCAACACCACTGACAACGCATAGGCGACACCGTAAATCAACAAGACCGCTACCATCGTTGCCGCCATCAACCGTTCGGGGGTCCACCCATATTGCGCCACCCGCAACCAAATGGCCCAAGCCGCCAATCCGGCCAGAGCGGGCAAAACCAAAGCCATCAACGCCACGCAGATTCGCATAAACCGGGCTTTGGTTTCGGTTTTCGCACCGGCGTCTATCCCTGCGCTGATCATCAACAACGCCGCCAAACAGAAGCCAATAAGGATGGAAGCCGCCGACAGGCCCTGTAACACATCTTCCCAACCGCGCAGCGGCACCGCGACGATAAACACCACAGAGACCGCCAAAACCAAGGGCAGGAAAAACCGCAGCAATTGCACCGCCAACAAAGGCGACAGATCATCAGAGAAACTGCGCGCCACCCCCATGGCCAGCCCGTAAACCGCCCCCGACAGCCCCCAAGCCAAGAGGGATTGCGCGCTAATTACCGCGATCAGTTCCAGCCCCACCAGACGCAAAATCGCGTCTGACATCGTCAAAAGCCCCCAAAACATTAGGGTAAAGAACAGCGCCACCACATGGCGGACCACGATTTGCCAACTGTTCAAAAACAGCGTTGCATAGCGTGTCACTGCGCCCTCTCCACTCGCAGCTAGGAACGGCGTCGCAATCAATAGGATCAAGGTGAAACCGATCTGCGGGTAGAGCAGGTTGAAAAAACCGCTCATCGTGTCATGACGCCCCGCCGCCCACCAGAGCGCAGCGCCAAGACCCAGCGCCACGAGGGTCGACCAAAGGCAAGCTTTGACACCGCCCCGCCCGCCAAAAAGAGACAGCACAAAGAAACTTAGCGCGCCCCCGGCGCTTGCGGCAAACAATAGGCTGCGTTCATTCAATAGGCTGCTGGTCATGGCTTCGCTCAAGACCCAAAACCCAAACCCCGCCAAACCACCAAAAACCAAAAGAGGAAGATAGAGCCGGGACATTGGGGAGGACGCAGACATGGTTAACACCTTCTTTCGACCGCAGCATTGCGCAGTCAAAAGGTGAAGGCAAGCAAGCCCCTGCGTCGCCTTTCAGAGCGCCCCGCCTGCGCCTAGAAATCGGTGGGGGCCCCGCCCTCTTCTTTGCGTTTGGCAACAAACGCCGCCAATTCATCATGAATAGCCGGGTCAAGCGCCGGGGCCTCAAACTCATTCAAAATCTGTTTGTAAATCCCGTGGGCGCGCTCCGGTGTCCAAACCGCCCCGGCGGCCTCCCAGGCCTCAAAGTTTTTCCAATCCGACAAGAATGGCTGATGAAAGGCGGTTTCATAGCGCTCTTGCGTGTGCTCGATGCCAAAGAAATGTCCGTTCGGCCCAACCTCACGGATCGCCTCCACCGCCAAGGCCTCATCCGACACGTCCCAAACCTCCGGCTCCATATAGCGCTGCATTTGGCTAAGGACTTCGCAATCCATGACGAACTTTTCGGGGCTGGCGATAAGCCCGCCTTCAAGCCACCCGGCCGCGTGATAGACCATATCGGTGCCGCTTTGAATCGCGGCCCAAAGGCTGTGCTCGGTTTCCCACATCGCTTGACCATCGGGGACATTCGCGGCGCAAACCCCGCTTGATCGCATCGGCAAACCGTAAAAGCGCGCCATCTGTCCGGTGATCTGGGTTGCGCGCATGTATTCCGGTGTCCCAAAGGCCGGTGCGCCGGTTTTCATGTCCACATTTGACGTGAACGTCCCGATCATACAGGGCACGCCCGGTTTGATCGCCTGCGCCAAGACCACGGCCGCCAAGGCCTCGGCCAATGATTGCACCACCGCGCCCGACATGGTGACCGGCGCCATCGCCCCCGCCAAGGTGAACGGTGTCACCACCAAGGCCTGCCCGCGTTTCGCCATCCGCATCCAACCATCCAACATCGGATGATCATGTTTCAGCGGCGAGGTCGAATTGATGTTGGTGTACATGCGCGGCGTTGCGTCGAATTCCTCATGGCTCAGACCACCGGCGATGCGCACCATTTCCATGCCATCTTCGACCCGCTCTTTGCCAAGCGAATAGACATGCATAACCTTGTCGCAGAGCGTCAGCTTGTCATACATCGCATCCAGATGGCGCACCCGTGGGTGCAAATCGACCGGCTCCACCGGATAGCCACCGCAAAAGTGCATGACATTAAAGTATTGGGTTAATTTAAGCAGGTTGCGAAAGGTTTCCCGCGTCCCCGGAACTTTGCGCCCGGTCTCAAGGTCCCAGTAATTGGGCGGCGAGGATACATTCCCAAAAAGAATATGCCCGGTTCCCAGTGACAATTGCCGATCGCGGTTGCGGGGCGTCACCGTAAAACTGCGGGGCGCTTTTCCGACAAGCTCCATCACCAAGGCGCGGTCCATACGAACGTTTTCGCCCCGCACCTCACAGCCCGCCGCCTTGAGAACCTTGACCGCGTCCGGATTGAGGAACTCAATCCCAATCTCTTCTAGGATTTGCATCGTCGCAGTGTGAACCCGCTCAACCCCCTCAGGGCTTAACGGTTCGGTCGGTTTGTCGCGATTGACCGGCGGGCACCACGGCTGCTGTTCCACAGCTTTCAGTCCACGGCGTGCCGCATTGCCGGCGCGACCACCGCCGCGTCGGCGTCCTGTTGGGGCAGTTTCAGCGTCAGACATGGCAGGGCTCCTTGCTCTGCCGTCCATGACACATCCAGAAAACCGCCCTCGCCTGCCCGTTTGCGACAGGTCTCGTCGTGTTTAGAGCCTCGCCCTGTTTAGGGCGTGCCGCCCGTCAGTCGGAAGTGAGCCAGCCAAGCAAACCGCCAATATCCGGCAAGACAATATCCGCCAATGGGGCAAGGTCGGCTTCGCGTGCCGGGCCGGTCAAAACGCCGACGGTTTGCATGCCGGCGGCCCGCCCCGCGATCAAATCGTGGCTGCTATCGCCAACCATCACCACCCGCTCAGGGGCCGTATTGGTAGCCACCGCGAAGGCCAACAATGGATCGGGGTCTGGTTTGGCTCCATAGCCGCTATCAAACCCGGCGATGAAATCGAACATACCCTCGACACCCGCCGTGCGCAGATGTGATCGCGCTGCAAATTCGGTGTCATTGGTCATCACGCCCAGCGCCATTTCCATCGCCGCCAGTTGCGCCAGAAATGGCACCAACGGCACCGCCTCGGACAAGGGGGCCTGAGCGGCGGCGCGCATCAAATGGGTTTCGACCTCTTCCAGCGTGCGGTGCGGCAATTCACGGGCAAGGCATTCTGCGGCCTCACGGTTGGTGCCTGCTATCACCGGGCTATCAGGTCGAAAGCTCTTGTGCGCAAGGTCATACCCGGCTGAGGCCGCCATGGCCTCTTGCAAAGCGCTGTCGCCTTCGGACAGCTCGGCAATAACCTCGCCGCCCCAAACATCCCAAGTTGCCCCGAAATCAAACAAGGTGCCGTCTTTGTCGAACAGCACAGCATCGGCACGTAAACTCATGTCCAATGCACCTCTCCACCACCGGGCAAAACGGCCCGCGCCTGCATGATCCTGTCATAAGGTATATTTTGCATGTCGCAAAAATCCACCACCCACGCGTCGTCCATCATCAGAAAATCCAATACCGAGGCCTGAAAAACTGGGTCCTGCAAATTCGCGCGAAAATCCGCCTCTGACGCGCCGGTAGACCCGGTAAACACCGGAAAAAGCTCATCATTTGCGGCCAACCAGGCCACCGCTTGCAGGCCAATTGTTTCGGCCGCCTCAAGAGAAAGTGTCATTGTTAGCAAATCCCGAAAGGGTTTCTTAACCAATCTTCATCAAATCTGAGACTGAGAGAAAGTGCAAGCAGGCGCGTAGCTGCGCCCAAGCGCAAGGATGATCTATATGACAGGCCGAATTTTAGTGGTCGACGCGGTGCCGACGAACCGAATCATTCTTCGGGTCAAACTGTCGGCTGCATTTTACGAAGTGGTCCAAGCGGCGTCTGGAAAGGCGGCGCTTGCAATGATGAAAAAGTCAAAACCTGACCTCGTCATTACCGCGTCTGATCTGCCCGATATGACCGGCCGTGCGCTGGTCACTGCGTTACGCCGTTTTGACACCGGTGTGCGCCTACCTGTTGTGATGTTGCATAGTGATGATGATCCGGGTGAACGCATTGCGTCGCTTGCGGCTGGGGCCGATGATGTTCTGGCCCGTCCAATTGATGACTTGGTTATGTTGGCGCGCCTGCGCTCCTTGTTGCGGGCCCGCGATGCCGAGGCCGAGCTGCAGCTGCGTGACGACACTCGTCGCGCCCTTGGCCTTGCGGAGCAAAGCGCCGAATTCACCACCCCCGCTAATATCGCGTTGATCGCCACCGGACGTCAGCCCGAGGCGGAAAAAATAGTCTCTGATCTGGGCGCGGAATTGCGTGACCGGGTTGTTTTGGTTGACCCCGATGATGCCCTGCGCGAACGCCGCCCCACTCCCGATGTGATTGTTATCGCCGAAGGACCCGGCGGTCAGGGCGAAGGGCTGACCCTTTTGGCGCAAATGCGGGCAAGCACCCTGACCCGCCATGCCTCGCTTATCTATGTGGCTCAACCTCATCAACGGCGCGAAGCCGCCAGCGCTTTGGACATGGGGGCCAATGACTTGCTTGCGGGCGGTTTGGACCTTCAGGAACTCACCCTGCGCCTTAAGAAACAGATTGAACGCAAACGCACCGCGGACCGGCTCCGGGCCAATATGCAGGATGGCCTGCGTGCCGCGGTGACCGACCCGCTCACCGGGCTTTACAATCGTCGCTACACCCTGCCGCATCTCGCCCGACTGTCCGAACGCTCGGCGCGTCAGGGCCGCCCCTATGCGCTTTTGGTGGCCGATCTGGATCATTTCAAACAGGTCAATGATGAATTCGGCCATCCCGCCGGAGATTCGGTACTTGTGGCCTTGGCCCAACGCCTCAAAGACAACCTGCGTGCCGCTGATCTCATTGCCCGTTGGGGAGGCGAGGAGTTCCTGATTGCGATGCCCGATACCGGCCGTCTTGCCGCTCAGCGCACCGCCGAACGGCTGTGCCAGATTATGTCAGAGCAGCCAGTTATGCTACCGGGGGGCGACCGGATTACCGTCACCTTAAGCATCGGCGTTGCGACCGCCAGCCGCCAGGGCGATTGCGCCCCCGCCGATTTGATCGAACGGGCTGACAAAGCGCTTTATGTGGCCAAAGACAGGGGCCGCAACACCGTGGTCATGTCCGATCGAACCACCCCTTTGCCGCGCCGCGCCGCTCCAACCGGGACGGCGTCCAAAACCCCTTACGTGCAGCCAGACGACAGGCGCCACCTCGGCAGAAGACCCATCTGAACCATTGACTTAAAACCAAACCTGCCCACGCCATTAAAAAAACCGGCCGCAAGTAAGCGACCGGTATGTTTATTTCTACAAAGGGTCAAAACCGTTTGGAATGCCTCTTTGGGTGCGCCGACCGATCAACCGACCTAGTCTTTGCTCCACCGCTTGCGACGTTTGGACATGTTGGCTATTTCCGCTTCAAGACGGTCGGCATAGGCCGCCCGCTCCTCTGCGGTCATGGCGTCTAGGTACTTGGCCAAAAGGTCTTGCCCTGTACCGTGACGCTTTTCCGCCAAAGCCTTTTGCTTTCGCATCACATCATCAAAACGCGCGCGCTCAAACGGGTCCTGTCGCAAAACGCCCAGGGCCTCGTGGTAACTCTCAACGATCCCGCCGCCGCGCTTATCGCCTTTGCCTGGTACAAAGGACTTGCGCAACTCACGACGCAACTCGCGACGTTGATCATCCGTAAACGCGCGCGAATAGGGAAGAACCGTATCGAACCCACGCGGTGCGCCACGGGACGGTGGCCCGCCCTTGAAGACCACACCTGCCACCAATCCGATGACCACAAGGTTCAGAGCCAAAGACGCAAACAAAACCAATCGGATACGCCGACCCATAGGTGGTTTTTTAGGGGTTTGGGTCATGTCAGCCTTCCAACATTGCAAAATCAAAGCCGCTGTTTGGGTCCAGATCGTACCACTCAGAGTCAGCCGATTGTTCCCAGTAGTCCGTCAATGTTTCAGGCGGCGCGACACCGATCCAAATCCCCATGGCGCAGGCCGCAGCCAATCCAGCCGCCCCCGGAGCACCACCAATGGCTTGCATAAGTTGCTGCCACAGCGATGGTCGCACCTCGGACACACCCCGTGGATCAGGCAAATAGGCCAAGGCATCCGCCTCGATCCGCGCCATGAAATCCCCTGATGGCATCGGCTCTTCCTCGCGAGCAGCCGCAAAAAAGCTATCCAGTTCAAACCCATCGGGGGTGTTATTCTTGTTGCCATCACTCATCGTCTTCATACCCCAGTTCAGAGCGCCGCCCACTCAAAATTGCCTCAAGCGCGCGTTTCCCCCGCGCCGTCAAGCTTTCCACAGCACGAGGTCCTATGTCCATAATCTCGCCAATCTCAGGGTTCGACAACCCATCGATATGGCGCAGAATAACCGCCTGTCTTTGACGGTCTGGCAAATCATTCAGCGCGTTTTGAAGGGCTTGTGCCCGCGCGCTTTGTTGCATTTGTTGTACCGCCGACGGGGCCTCATCCGCCAATTCAGGAATCGCGTCCAAATCTGGCCCAGTCCGGCGTTTGCGCATCCGGTCGACACATAGATTTGCCGTCACACGATACAACCAAGTGGTCACTTTGGCCTCACCGACACGCCACGCCGGCGCAATACGCCATAGCTTTAGCAACGCGTCCTGCGCCACATCTTCGGCCTCGGCTCGGTCGCCCAGCATACGCATCGCATGCGAAAACACCCGCGGCCCAAGCCGCCCCGTCAAAGCCCGCGCCGCCGCCGCATCCCCACCGGCAAAAGCCAGCAGCAGCTCTTCGTCACCGCGATCATTCATGGCATCATAGGGCATTTGGTCCATTCCATTGCGCTACCTGTTTGGGGAACGCGGTGCAATAGCCGGGCCGCAACGTATAGGCTGCGACCCGATTTCTTAGGCTGGCAATCAGTTGTTGCCGCGGCCGTAGCCTTTGCCGTGACGGCCCTTGCCTTTGCCCATCATGGCTGCCGCCTGCTCGACCTCTTCTTTGCTCAGCACGCCATCATTATTGGCGTCGGCCCGGTCGAACATCCGCATGGCGCGTTCGCCCTTGCCTTTGCCATGCCGACCTTTGCCCTTGCCACCACGGGCTTCCATTTCGTCTTGGCTCAGCTTGCCATCTTTGTCGGTGTCAAGCGTCTCAAGCATCGCATCAACACGCTCACCACGGGTCTTGGCCCGTTCAGCGGCACGTTTTTCAGCAGCGGCCTTTAGCTCGTCGGCGCTTACGAAACCGTCCTTGTCGGTATCGGTGGCATCAAAACGGGCCTTGCCGGCGTTTTGCAGTTCGTCCTTGGTGATCTGACCATCTTTGTCTGCATCCAGCATTTCGAACATCTGCTCGACATTCATGCCACGCATACCTTTGCCGCCCATGCCCATGCCACCTTTGCCATGTTGCATGCCTGCTGCGGATGCCAAGCTACCTGCGCCCAAAGCCAAAATCAAAACACCACCGAGGATTGTTGCGTTTTTCATGTTCAGGTCTCCATTCCTGTTCGCTTTATTGTTCAAAACACCCAACTCTCTGGGCGTCTCTGCAAACTTTCACGGGCCAGCTCGAAACTTCCGTCGCAGAATTTCAAAAAATCACCTCATGCCTCATCACAGCACCGTGATGTCCTTTTTCGCGACATCCCGACGCAAGGACATTTTGCGACCTTCTCCAAGTCCCCCTCCCCCCCGCATGTTGTGCCTGCGACGGAAAAACTTGAATGATGCTCACACCTAAACCTGCCGATAGCCGTGACCTGCGCACGGCGGTGCTGCGTGGATTGCGCGGGCGATGCCCCAATTGCGGGGCTGGGCCGCTTTTGGCGGGGTTTTTAAAGGTGCGCGATCATTGCCCGGTGTGCCGCGAACAATTGCGCCGACATGACACCCACAATGGTCCGGCCTATTTGACCATGGGGATCGTCACCACCATCATGGGGCCGCTGCTCACCTATGTGTTTCAAACCTTCCATCCCGATCCGCTGATCTTTTTCACCATATTTACGGTTGGATGTGTCGGCCTGTCGCTTTACCTTCTGCCCAAGATGAAAGGCGCGATTGTGGCTTTCCAATGGGCGCGTCGCCAATATGGCTTTGCGCGTCCTGATTGATTTGGCGTTGGGGACTGCATGACAACCACCATAGACAAAACAGCGATCCGCAATGCGGCGACAATTATTGTTGTGCGCAACCGGCGGACAACACCGTCGGTCCTGATGGGGCAACGCGGGGCGCGCGCCGCCTTTATGCCCAATAAATTTGTGTTTCCGGGCGGGGCCGTTGACGAAGACGATGCCAAGGTGCCCTTGGCGCGCCCCCTGCCCCAACTCTGTTCGGCCCGGCTAAACGAAAGCGCGCCCGCCGGGACTGCCCGCGCCTTGGCCGCCGCTGCTGTGCGTGAATTGTGGGAAGAGACCGGCCAAATCCTTGGGGTGCCTGCGCCGTGGCCTGGCGCTGTGCCGGATGATTGGCTGTCATTTGCCGGGACCGGTCACCGCCCGGCCGCCGATGGGCTGCAATTTGTGTTTCGCGCCATAACGCCCCCCGGTCGCCCGCGTCGCTTTGATGCGCGGTTCTTCCTGTTGGATGCGGATGCGCTGGCCTCTGATCCGGATGATTTCACCCATGCCACGGATGAGCTTTCCCACCTGCAATGGATCCCGCTGGAACGGGTGCGCCATTTCGACCTGCCCTTCATCACCGAAGTGGTCTTGGCCGAAGTGACCGCGCGAATTCAGGATGATACACCGCCCGCATCCGTGCCCTTCTTTCGCAACAATGACGAAGAAAGCCTGTTCTTGCGCCTGCGTGGCACCCCGATGAAAGACTGACCTCGATGCTCAATACTTTGACCGTGGGCCAACCCGGCCCCACGCCACCGATGCTGATCGTTCATGGCCTTTACGGGTCTGGGCGCAACTGGGGGGTGATCGCCAAACGCCTGTCGGACGACCGTCTTGTTCTCACCCCAGACATGCGCAATCACGGCGACAGTTTCCGTTCGGACGTGCATGATTACCCCGCGATGGCCGCCGATCTGGCCGAGGTGATCGAAGCCCATGGCGGCCGCGCCGATGTGGTTGGTCATTCCATGGGCGGCAAGGCGGCGATGGTTCTGGCCCTCACCCGGCCCGAATTGGTCAACCGTTTGGTCGTCGCCGATATTGCGCCGGTTGCCTACACCCATAGCCAAATTCAATTCATCGAAGCGATGCGCAAGGTCGACCTCAGCCGCGTCACCAAACGCTCGGACGCGGTGGCGCAGTTGGCTGAACATGTTGAGGATAAAACCCTTCAGGCGTTTTTCACCCAATCTTTGGACATCAAAAACCAAAGCTGGAAGCTCAACCTTGATGCGCTGGCCGATCAGATGCCGCATATCCTTGGTTTTCCAGAGGTGACAGGCACTTATGACGGCTCAACCCTGTTTTTGTCCGGGGCTGACTCTGATTACGTTAAACCGGAATACCGCGACAAAATCCGCGCCCATTTCCCCAAAGCCCGCTTTGCCAAGCTTCCCGGCGCGGGCCATTGGCTCCATGCCGAAAAGCCGCGCGAATTTGAGGCAAGTCTACGCGCCTTTTTGCCTATTTAACGCGCGGGCTGCCGCAAACACGGCCCATAGATTTCAACTCTTTGAAACTGCACTCCGCTGATCTGAAATGCCGACCCACGCCCCTTGATTGGGCAGGCGGGTCAGGCACACTCAGCCGCAATGATCCGCGCGCCCAAATCATCACGCCTCAAGCACCCGCAACTCGCCCTCAAGCCAGGGCAGGTTTTGCAAGGCCGGGCCGATCACCATCTCATTGACCAACATGCGCGTGGTGCGCGCCACGTCGCGCGGCACCGTGTCGGCCCAATCCGATCCGGCGAACAACGAAATGGTGCGCGAAAAGGGTTTGAACGGCACCGGGTGTACTTCCATTTGGTCGTGCAACCGCCCGGCACGCATATATCCCAGCGGCGTTGTCAAACCCCAGCCCATGCCGCGTGCGATCAGCGTCATCAACGACAAATGCGCGCCAATTTCGAACCGCTCGGCAAACGCCAACTTCTGGCGCGCCAAATGTGCCTCAATTTGTGCACCAATACGTTGATCCCGGTCATATCTCAAAAGCGGCTCGGCCTCTATCAACGCGGCCACTCCACCGGCCTTTGCGGCGGCACCCCTCTGACAAACAAGGATAAAAGGATCTCGTACCAAGGGGTATTCGATAATCCCCTTGGCCACGCCACCACTCGATGCCGCGATGGCAATATGCAACCGACGCGTCTCCATTTCGGCCGAAATCTCATGGCTTGGGGCGGTGGTAAGCTTGAACCGACACCGGCTCAGGCTTTCGGCCAGCATGGTCACCAATCGCGGTGTCAGATCGTTGTCAAAATCATCAATGATCCCAAGACTCAGGGTACTGAGATGGGTCAGGTCCATCACCGTCAGCTCGCTTTGCGCAAGACGCAGTTGCGCCAACACCGTTTGGGCGCGTTGCAAATAGGTGCGCCCCGCCGGAGTAAGCTGCATCGGTCGTCGGCCATGATCCACCAAATCGGTGCCAAGTGCGGTTTCGAGATTACGCATTTGCTGGCTGACGGCCGGTTGGCTCAGCCCGGTGATCTCGGCGGCACGGGCCACCGACCCCGACGAGGCCAGCGCCTCAAATACCTCAAGGCCCCGAAGGGTCACACCTTTGATCAGCATATCAGGTCCTCTTCGCGCCGCTCCATATTCAGCTTTTCCAAATCTCCCCCCTCCGCGTCAAGGATTTCCAACACATGCCGCCCAAACATTTGAAAACCGCCCCCGGTTTGCCCGATACCGCGCAGGCCGATGTCTCAGATACAGTTCAAATCATGCTGACCCGCCTTCGTACCCAAGGTGAAGATGCCGCGCGTGACTACGCCCGTCGGTTGGATGGCTGGACCCAAGATATCGTTGTCACGCCGGATCAAATCGAAGAGGCGCGCAAAGCAACCCCGCAAAACCTCCAAGATGCGCTGCGCTATGCCCATGACAATATTCGCCGTTTTGCCGAAGCCCAGCGCGCGTCTATCACCGAATTCCGTACCGAAATCCGCCCCGGATTGATCGCCGGGCAACGTCTGCTGCCGGTCTCTTCGGCGGGCTGTTACGTGCCGGGAGGCCGCTATGCCCACATCGCGTCGGCGCTGATGACCATCGCCACCGCCCGCGCCGCCGGAGTGCAGCACGTCACCGCTTGCGCCCCGCCGCGTGGCACCGGCATTGACGCGCCAACCCTCTTCGCCATGGACTTGGCCGGGGCCGATACAATCCTGACGCTGGGCGGTGTTCAGGGCATTGCTGCCATGGCCTTTGGCCTGTTTGGCACCCCTGCCGCCGATGTGCTTGCTGGTCCCGGCAACGCCTTTGTGGCCGAAGCCAAACGTCAACTCTTTGGCCCTCTGGGGATCGATATGTTCGCGGGGCCAACCGATGTCCTGATCCTTGCCGATCAAAGCGCCGACCCGGCCCGCGTCGCGCTTGACCTAATTGGCCAGGCCGAACATGGGCCAACATCGCCGTGCTGGCTTGTCACTGACTCGGCTGATTTGGCCAAGAGCGTTCTGGCTCATATTGCCCAAACCATCGCCACACTCCCCAAGGAGAATGCCGCCGCGGCCCGCGCCTCATGGGACGCCATGGGCGAGGTCGTTCTATGCGATACCCGCGATGAAATGCTGGCCCAAGCGGATCGCTACGCCCCTGAGCACCTGCATGTCCAATGTGACGATCTGGATTGGTGGCGTGACAATCTCAACGCCTATGGCTCTCTTTTCCTTGGCGAAAAAACCACCGTGGCCTTTGGCGACAAGGCCGCTGGCCCCAATCATGTGCTCCCCACCTCAGGCTCGGCGCGCTATACCGGCGGTCTCTCGGTCCACAAGTTCCTGAAAACCACCACATGGCAAGAGGTCACCGACGCGGCTCTCTTGGACCTCGCCCAAGCCACCTCAACCATCTCGCGCGCCGAAGGCATGGTTGGGCATGCTTTGACCGCGGAACACCGCATGGTCGACCTTGCGCCACCGCCGCTCAAAGCGCGTGCCTAATCCCATGCAACAAAGGCCCCGACACGTGGCTGGGGCCCTTATTCATCTCGTCAAGAAACTCTCGGGGTGAATTGGTTGCTTGCAACCAAGAGGGGGCTCGCCCCCTCAAAATCCGTGCACGGATTTTGGCCACCGCCCGCGGCACGCGCGTGATCCCCTGGGGGATCACTCCCACAATTAATAACCGCTACAGCTACGTTCTGAACGCGCCACAAACGCTTTGTAGCGCTTCCAAAAGGCTTCATTGCGGGTGTTGTCTGACTGCCGAATTTCTTGTGCGCGATGCGGATCACGGAAAAAGGTCGCGGCCATTTTCTGATCACCCGACGACAACGATCCATTCGCCACGCCCTGAATGCAACCACACAACCTGCGGTTCGCCGCTTTGCGATCTGCGCTCAGGCACGCCTTCGAAATCGGCCCCGTCGCAAAGTTCACACTCGCCCCGCCCCGATAGCGCGACACATCTTCTCTTTTGCCGCCACCACATGCTGCCAGCGTGCAAACAACCACAACCAAAAGTGCTGCGTTCCTCATAACAATCCTGTCTCTGCCTATGTCTTGACACACGTCCCACTTCTGAACCTGCATCAAGGGCCGGTGCGGGTTTTCCCGTCTGCTCCGGTCTACTGTCCTCAGGACCATCATGCGCCATTCAAGCCCTAGAATCAATTCCTGAAAACCCGGCAAAACTATCTGCGGCAAAACAAAAACGCCCCCCGGTTTCCCGGAAGGCGTATAACCAGCACGCAACGCGCTTTAGACAAAGCGGTTAACGTAGTTTTCCAATATTTCCTGACGGCCGGATTTTGGCTCTGGGTTGATGCCCTCGTCCAACACACGTTGGGTGATCGCACCTAGATCACTGCCCAGCATCACCTTGGCACTGTCGCTGTCCCAGCCTGCATAACGCGCGCTTAGCGCCTCATCCAAACCGCCATCCTCGACCATCGCCGCCGCCGCTTTAAAGCCACGCGCACAGATATCCATGCCGCCAATATGGGCCGCAATCAGGTCCTCGGCATCAATCGATTGACGGCGCACTTTGGCGTCGAAATTCGTACCACCGGTATCAAACCCACCCGATTTCAGGATGTGATAATAGGCCAGCGCAACCTCGGGCGTGTTGTTGGGGAACTGATCCGTATCCCAACCCGACTGATAGTCATTGCGGTTCATATCAATTGACCCAAGCATACCTTCGGACGTCGCGACCGCGATTTCATGCTCAAACGAATGCCCGGCCAGAATGGCATGACCCTGCTCAAGGTTTAGCTTCACCTCGTTCTCAAGGCCATATTTGCGCAGGAACCCGATACAGGTCGCGGCATCGTAATCATACTGATGCTTGCTTGGCTCTTGTGGCTTTGGCTCAACCAAAATCGCGCCTTTGAAGCCGATCTTGTGCTTGTAATCGACTACCATGTTCAAGAACCGGCCCATATGGTCAAGCTCGGCGCCCATGTCGGTATTCAAAAGGGTCTCATAGCCCTCACGACCACCCCAAAGCACATAGTTCTGACCGCCCAACTTGTGGGTCGCATCCAAACAGGATTTCACCGTCGCCGCCGCAAAGGCAAAGACATCCGGGTCCGGGTTGGTCGACGCGCCGCCCATCCAGCGGCGATCGCTGAACATATTGGCCGTGCCCCACAACAGGTCTGGCCCGCCGGCTTCCATCTTCTCACCCATGTAATCGGTGATCTCGTTCAGCGTGCTCAGATTGCCCGCAAACGACCCCTGATCGGGGCGCACATCCGCGTCATGCCAGCAATAAAACGGCGTGCCGAGAATATCGAACATCTCAAACGCCACATCGGCCTTGAGCTTGGCGCGCCCCATATCGTCTTGGGGGTGCCACGGGCGCACAAAGGTCTGGCCGCCAAATGGGTCGCCGCCCTCCCAGGCAAAGCTATGCCACCACGCCACGGCAAAGCGCAGATGCTCTTCCATGCGCTTGCCCATGACAATTTCGTCCGGGTTGTAATGACGAAACGCCATTGGGTTGGTGCTCTCTGCACCCTCAAATTTTACTTTTTCGATACCGTCGAAGAAACCAGTGCTCATCTCGGAGGTCCTTGAAACATATAGGTTGTGACCCCGGCCGTTCCCGGGGCCAATTGCGTGTTATCCTGCGGTTTTCTCGCCCGGTTTCTTGCCGAGGATAATCATGCTGAGAAGGTCATCATCGGTCACATCTGGGATGTTCACCGTGCCAACCAGCTTGCCGTTTTTCATCACGCTGGCGCGGTCACATAGCTCCAGAACCGCATGTACATCGTGGTCGATCAAGAAAATCCCGATACCCTCGGCCTTGAGCTGTTGGATCAGCTCGGCCACCATCTGGGTTTCCTGCGGCCCCAAGGCCGCCGTCGGTTCATCCATGATCAAAATGCGCGCGTTGAAATAGACCGCGCGGGCAATCGCCACCGACTGGCGCTGACCACCCGACAAGGCCGACACGGGCGAGCTGAACTTTTGGAAGTTCGGGTTCAACCGGCCCATGATCTTGCGGGTCTCGGCCTCCATCGCGTCATCATCCAGCGTCCCCGCTGGCGTCATCAGCTCACGACCAAGGAACAGGTTCGCCGCCGCATCAAGATTATCCGCCAGAGCAAGTGTCTGATAGATCGTCTCAATATTGTGTTTGCGCGCATCACGAGGATTGTGAATTTCGACCTTTTCGCCGTTCACATAGATGTCGCCGGTGCCCTGATAGGCGCCCGAAAGCATCTTGATCAGCGTCGATTTCCCCGCGCCGTTGTGGCCCAAAAGGCCGACAACTTCACCCGGATACAGATCGACCGAAACGTCATCCACCGCATGGACCCCACCAAAGGAGATGCCCATGTTTTTCATTTCCACCAAAGGAGTTTGCTTGTCCATAATCTTTCTCCTTATTGGCCGGTGCGACGGCGGTAGACGATGTCGATCCACACCGCAAAGACCAGAACGATACCGACAACAATCGACTGCAACGGGGCGTCAACGCCGACCGAGGCCATACCAGATTGCAGCGATTGCATGATCAACGCGCCGATAACCGCGCCATAGATGGTGCCGAAACCGCCCGACAATGCCGTGCCGCCAATAACCGCCGCTGCGATCACCCGCAGCTCGTCCAAGGTGCCAAGGCCCACGTCCACCGCGTTCAAACGCGCCGAGGCGATGATGGATGCAATGCCCGTAAGCGCCCCCATCAGAGCGAAAATCTTGACCGTGAGCAGGCGGGTGTTGATGCCCGAAAGCTCTGCAGCCTCTGGGTTCCCCCCGGTGGCGTACACATAGCGGCCAAAGCGCGTGCGGCTTGCCACGATGGTCATACCAACGGTCACCACCAGCAGGATCACCACCGGAATAGCAACGCCGTGATACCAAACCATGCCTTCGGTAAGCTCGATCCCATCGGCCTTGGCGATGCGTTTCATCGCGCCTTTGGCAATCGGATAGCTGTTCATCACCCAAACAAAGCAGAGGATCAAACCGGCGGCGAGACCCATCAAGATACCCTCGGCCCAGATCGGTTTGACGGTAAAGCCATGACCGGCCTTGCGGCGACGGCTCATCAGCATCAAAGCAACGG
Organism: Pelagimonas sp.; assembly: GCF_058892305.1. NCBI lineage: Bacteria > Pseudomonadati > Pseudomonadota > Alphaproteobacteria > Rhodobacterales > Roseobacteraceae > Pelagimonas > Pelagimonas sp. The sequence continues at coordinate 8,568 of NZ_JBZXVN010000030.1, read as the reverse complement.
CGGCAACGGCTGAAATCACCCCAAAGGCCCAGCTAAGTGTGACACCCAAAGTGCCCTCAGCGCCCCCACCCAAAAGGCGGAATGTTGCGTCTAGCGGCGCTTGGGTCTGCCCTTCGGTGACCCACCACATCGCACCGCGATAAACAAGGAACCCGCCCAGCGTCACGATGAACGCTGGCACCGTCAGATAGCCAATGATCCAGCCCTGAAACGCGCCCAACATCGCGCCCAGCGATATGGCCGCCAGTACACCAATGATCCAAATCATCGGATTGCCAAGCCCCAGCATATCAGGCAGCACTTGCACCTGAAGGGCGGCGACCACCATGCCGATAAAGCCCAGCATCGAGCCAACCGACAGGTCGATATTGCGTGTGACGATGACAAACACCATGCCCGTCGCCATAACGGCCACCGAGGCGGTTTGCACCGACAGGTTAAACAGGTTGCGCGGTGTTAGAAACCGCCCCCCTGTGATCACGTCGAACACGATCCACAGAACGACAAGCGCCCCGATCATGCCCAAAAGCCGGGTGTCTATCCCAAGCTTTGAAAAGAAGTTTTTCGCATTGTTTTGCATGTGAACCACGTCCCGGATCGCAGTTGTGAAAAACGCCAATCACGCTCATGCGGCCGCGCGGCTACATCAGGTGTTTTAAGTGTGACGCTTTTGAGAAGAAGTTTTGAGGCGTCCCCCCGGCCCGGCCACAAGGCTGGACCGGAGGGACAAAGCGTTAGCTTATTTGCAGAAGTCGAGGGTCGAACCGGCGCAGAGCGCGTCTTTTTCGATCCAGCCTGCGTCAACCACAACGTTCAGGTTGTCAGCCGTGATCGGAACCGGTGCCAAGAACATAGAGTTCATGGTGGTGCCACCGGGCGACGTCCATTCAACAGCGCCGTCAACCGACTTGCCTTCGGCCAGAGCCACGGCGATCATACCCGCCGCTTTACCCAGTTCACGCGCGTCTTTCCAAACCGAAACGGTCTGGGTGCCTGTGGCAACGCGGTTCAGAGCGGCATGGTCGCCGTCCTGACCGGACACCGGCATACCTTCAAGGCCTTGCGCCGTCAGAGCCGCAACAACACCACCGGCGGTGCCGTCGTTAGACGCAACAACCGCATCAACTTTGTTGTCTTGCGCGGTTAGGATCTGCTCCATGTTGCGCTGTGCGTTCGCAGGAACCCAGCCATCGGTGTAAGCTTCGGCAACGATCTTAATGTCACCGGCGTCAACCGCCGCTTGGATCACCTCTTGCTGACCACCGCGAAGGAAATCGGCGTTAGGATCGGTGGGCGAGCCCTTGATCATAACGTAATTGCCTTTTGGCATAGCTTCGAGAACGGCACGCGCCTGCATCCGGCCAACTTCGACGTTGTCGAATGTCAGGTAAAACGCGCGGTCGTCTTCGATCAAACGGTCGTAGGCGATGACGGGGATTTCTTCGTCCGCTGCGGCCTGTACCGCTGGGATAACCGCCGCAGTGTCCTGACCCAGAATGATCAACGCGTCTGCGCCCTGTGCGATCAGCGATTCAATGTCTGCAAGCTGCTTGCCCGACGAGGACTGCGCGTCCGCAGAGATGTAGGATGCACCAGCGGCTTCCAAAACACCTTTGATCGCGGCTTCGTCTGTTTTCCAGCGTTCTTCCTGAAAGTTGGACCAGCTGACGCCAACGGTAAGACCCTCGGCCAATGCGCCGCCTGCCATTGCGATGGTCATGGCCAACGCTGAGATACCTGTTACGAGTTTCATGTTTCTCCTCCCTATCGAAACAATCAATATATTCTCTTCTAAGCCGCCACCGAAGCGATCCGGGCCAGCCTGTGGAATCGGGTATAACAATTTTTTACTCACTAAAAAATACTTTTTTTGAGTCTAAAAATAATTATTGTGTTTGACAGGGAGTCGCTCAACCGCTTCTTGGCATTCCTGAATGTCACAGGCGGGGGATCTATGCGGGGGGAGACAGTTTTGGCGCTAACAGAAAAAAGCAATCATAACAGCGATCAGCGAGAGGCCGGTCGCCTTCAGGTGCTCGATGTGATCCGTGCGGCGGGCACCATCGCCCGCATTGATATTGCCAAAGCAACCGGGTTTAGCCCGGCCACCGTCACAGTGATCACATCCCAGCTTTTGGAAACCGGCTTGATCGAAGAGATCACCCCAGAGCCAAGTACAGATGCCAAGCCCTCGACACGCCGTGGCCGCCCCCGCGTGGCCCTCCGCCTTCGGGGCAAGGCCCATCTGATCGCTGGTCTCAAAGTGGCGCATAATATGGTCTCGGTTCTGATCCTCGATTTTGAGGGCAAGGACGTGCTCTCCCATGAAATGCCCCTGCCCGAACCACGCATGGCCACCCCGCATTTTTGCGACACCATGTATGAGGCCGTCAATCAAGCCTGCGCCAAAGGCGGATTATCTATCAATGACTTATCCGGCATAGGCGTTGCACTGGCGGGTCTTGTCGATGCCAAGCGCCGCTTTATCTACTGGTCCTCATCACTCACCGATCGCAACGTCAATCTTGGCGCGGCGCTGGACGCTGCCATGCCCTGCCCGGTGTTTTTGGACAACGATGCCAACCTTGTTGCCAAGGCCGAGCACCTCTTTGGCGAGGGCCGCAATGTCGACGATTTCATCGTGGTCACCATCGAACACGGCGTCGGTATGGGCATCGTCATCGACGGCGAAATCTATCGCGGCACCCGTGGCTGTGGCGCGGAATTTGGCCACACCAAAGTACAACTCGAAGGCGCGCTTTGCCAATGTGGTCAACGTGGCTGCCTCGAAGCTTACGTTGGCAATTACGCGCTCCTGCGCGAGGCCAATATCATGGATCGCGAAACGCCTTTGACCGATGTCCCTACCCTGTTCAAACGCGCCCAATCAGGCGACACCATGGCCCGGTCCATCTTTGACCGCGCCGGGCGGATGTTTGCCATGGGGTTGGCGAATCTGGTTAATATTTTTGATCCAAAACTTATTATTCTGGCCGGCGAACGGCTGTCTTTTGACTATTTGCATGCGGACACCGTCCTCGAATCAATGCGTCAATCGGTGGTTCAGGTCGACGCTCCCTTGCCCGACGTGCGCGTCCACGCCTGGGGCGATCACATGTGGGCCAAAGGCGCCGCCGCCTATGCCATCGAACAAGTCTCGGCCCTATCTGTCCGTGAGGTCCCCGTTGATGCGTAGCGCTCTGATCCTTTGCCTGCTTGGCAGCACGGCCATCGCCGGTGACCCGCGTTTTGAACCGCGCGACGCGCCTCATCACGTCTATTCCGGTGGGTGGGAACATTTTGTCGGCGGCGGTGTCGCGGCCTTTGATTGCAACGCTGACGCCCTGCCCGACCTCTATGTGGCCGGCGGTGACAACCCGGCGCAATTGATGCGCAACACCTCCTCACCCTCGGTAAGCTTTGTCGCCGACACCCCGGATACACTGGCTTTGACTGGGGTTATCGGGGCTTATCCGCTCAATATTGATGGTGATACACACGCGGATTTGGTGATATTGCGCGTTGGGCCGGATGCGATAATGCGTGGCATTGGCGATTGCCAATTCGAGCCCTTCGATCTTGGTTTTCAAAGCGGCGATCACTGGACAACCGCCTTTTCCGCCACATGGGAAACGGGTCAAACCCTTCCGACGCTGGCCTTTGGTACCTATGTCGATCGCGCCGATCCTAGGGGGCCGTTTCAGACCTGTGATGACACGCTGCTTTACCGCCCCGATGGCGATGTCTATGGCACGCCCGAGGCACTAAACCCCGGATATTGCGCGCTTTCCATGTTGTTTTCCGATTGGTCCCGCGATGGGCGCGCCGATCTGCGCGTCTCAAACGACCGGCATTATTATGTACGCGGCGGCCAAGAACAGATGTGGGCGATGGAGGACACCCCGCGCCTTTACACCCCCGAAGAGGGCTGGAAACCCTATAGCATTTGGGGCATGGGCATCGCGTCGCGAGATATGAATGGCGACGGGTTTTCCGATGTCTATCTGACCTCGATGGGCGATCAGAAGTTCCAATATTTCGATCCCGAAACCGGCGGCCCCACCTATGTCGACGCCACCTATGCCCGCGGCACCACCGCCCATCGCCCGCACCTGGGCGAAGATGGCCGCCCCTCGACCGGCTGGCACGCCGCTTTTGGCGATGTGAACAACGATCTGCGTGACGATGTGTTTGTCGCCAAGGGCAATGTCGAACAAATGCCCGATGCGGCGATGCAAGACCCCAACACGCTTTTGATCCAAGGTACCGATGGGGTCTTTAGTGAAATGGCTGGCCCGGCTGGCCTCGCGTCGATGGCGCGTAGCCGAGGCGCGGCCTTGGCGGATTTCAACCGCGACGGGTTGCTTGATCTCGCCGTCGTCAACCGCCGTGTGCCGATGGAAATCTACGAAAACGTCACGGATGGCGGCAACTGGCTTTCGGTTCAACTGATTGGCGTGTACCCAAATACCTCGGCCATCGGCGCCCATATTGAGGTTTGTGCCCCCCATGGTGCCCCCTGCCAAACCCGCGAAGTCACGGTTGGCGGTGGCCACGCCGGTGGCACTCTCGACACCCATCATTTTGGGTTGGGTGATTTGAATGCCGCACGGCTGCGGGTGATTTGGCCGGACTTGTCAAAAACCGATTGGCAGGACGTTTCCGTAAACGAAAAGGTCATAGTCAACCGATAGGTCGGCTGGCTTTTGGGTGGGGTTTTCCTTGCCAACAAGCGGCGTGAGAGATCAACCGGGGACGGCTGTTTGCCAACGGGTCCCGTCTTCCTAGCGATCCACCGGCAATCCACTTGGCACTGTTTCGGGCACTCCCAGCCGACCGGCCTTCCAACTGCTATCGGTCAAAGCCTCTAAAAAACTCAGTAAATCATCCACTTGATCATCACGCAACGCCACCGGCTCCAAATTGTTCGCCTCAGCAATCCGAGCCGTTTCATCGGGGTCGTCCGTGGCCGTCCAATCCGCCGCCCCGTCTAGCCCAAGGAAAACCGCCTGACGACGGTCATAACCTTGCAAAGATGCAATTGGATCAAGGTGATGGCGCACCATGGCCTCCAAAGTCACATAGGCCCCGTTGTGCCCATAGGGCGCGGTTTCTGTCACATTGCGTAACGACGGCGTCCGAAAGGCATAGGCGTCTTTGGCCAGACCGGTGACCCGCATGCGGCCCACATCACGGGCATGGTTTTCAAACCGCGCCGCCTTGCCCGGCCCAATTTGCGGCATGGCAATGGCGTGAAAATCATGATCGCTCTGGAACCAGCCGGAATGACAGTCCGAACAGCCCGCCGCGCCGTAAAACAGCTCCCGACCGCGCTCGGCTCCTGCCTCCAATGGCGTGGCATCACGCAAATACCGATCAAACGGGCTATCGTCGGCGCGCCATTCCACCGCAATGAAATCGGCAATCACATTGGCAATCTGGGGAAAGGTAATCGGTTCTCCCGGAGCCACACCGTCAAACGCCGCGCGGTATTCTGGCACCTCGGCCACCCGCGCCGCAATCCGGTCCCAGGCCCCGCCTTCGCTGGACAAAAACCCGAGGCGCACCGCCTGTGCGACCTCATTCTCGCTGTAATGCCCGGCCATTTCGTCGCCCGACAACACCGGAAACATCGCCTGCGCCGACAAGACCCCATCAAACCCCGACAACATCTCGGCCCCCAAGGGGGTGCGCATCCCGTCGGGTTCATCGGCATCTGCCTCAAGACGCCCGTCATGGAACATCACCGTAAACTCGCTGGCTCCAAGGTTGAAAAGCGCCGGGGCGTTGCGCGGAATGCGTTGCTCTGGCAGGTTCTCGGCCCCAACCTTGCGATCACGTCCCAAGCCCATCGCCCCCTCACCAAGGCTTAGCGACACACCGTCCGCCGTGCCCATTTTTGGGTGATGGCAACTGGCGCAACTGATGTTGCGGTTGCCCGACAGGATCGGATCGTAAAACAACTGCCAGCCAAGCTTTACCCGCGCGGCATCCGGTGCCTCGAACACCGGTTCCGCCATCTCGGCTGCTGCGGCGACGGGTAAAAATCCGAGCCAGATCAACCTCATGCAAGCGCCCCTTTGATCGCCGGATAAAGCTTGCGGTACCGCTGATACGCCGCTTCATACGCCGCCACCAACTCCGCCTTTGGCGCAATCACCTCGCCAATGTCTGGCTGGGTCATCACCGTTTCAACATCCGCGCCGCGCGCCACCATCGCCAATCGCGCCGCGCCCAATGCCGCGCCAAACTCCCCATCCTTGGGGAGCGCCAAAGGCAGGCCCAAAACAGTCGCCAGCATTTCGGTCCAAACCCGGCTTTTGGTGCCGCCGCCGATGGCCAAAACCTCCTCCAACTCGGTTCCTGTGGCGCGCAACGCCTCAAGACAATCGCGCAGGGCGAAACACACGCCCTCCATCACCGCTTGAACAAGGGCCGCATCACCGCCGCCAACGTCCAAACCCACAAACGCGCCGCGCATGTCGGCGTCATTGTGCGGCGTGCGCTCGCCCGACAGATACGGCAAAAACATCGCTTGTCCCGGCCCCGCGACCTCGCTCACCAGTGCCGATAACTCCGCCGGGCTTTGTTTCAACCGCCCCGAAAGCCAGTTCAACGCATCGGTGGCCGCCAAAATCACCCCCATCTGATACCACCGGCCCGGCACCGCGTGACAAAACGTATGCACCGCCGTCGCCGGATCGGGTGCAAAGCTATCCTTCGCCGCCAACAAAACCCCCGAGGTCCCCAGCGACACAAACCCCTGCCCCTCTTTGAAACAGCCAACACCACAGGCCGCCACGGCATTGTCACCGCCACCACCGGCCACCGCGACCTCGTCGACGCCCCAATCGGTGCGCAGGTCATCGCGTAAATATCCCGAAATGTCAGAGCCTTCGACAAGGCGGGCCATCTGATCGCGGCGCATATGCCCCTGTGCCAACAAGTCGTCTGACCAATCCCGCGCGCCAACATCAAGCCAGCTCGACCCAGCCATATCCGACATGTCGCCCACCACTTCACCGGTCAGCCACAGCCGCAAATAATCCTTGGGAAGCACAACCTTGGCGACCTGCGCAAAAATCTCTGGCTCATGGGTTTCAACCCAGCGCAATTTGGGTGCCGTAAAGCCCGGAAAGACGATATTCCCCGATAGCTCGCGCACCCCCGGCGTCGCGTCCAACATCGCTGCCTCATCGGCGCAACGGGTGTCATTCCACAAGATACAGGGCCGCAAAACCGCGTCATCCGCACCCAGCAAAACCGCGCCGTGCATATGGCCACTAATCCCGATGCCACTTAGCTTGGCAAATGCGGCGCTTTGGGTGGATTTAAGCTCTGAAATCACTGTTTTACAAGCGGTTACCCAATCCGCCGGGTCCTGCTCGCTCCAGCCAGAATGCGGGTGCGAAACATCATAATGCGCCTCAGCTGACCCCACCGGCGCACCATTTTCATCCACCAAAAGGGCGCGCAGCCCCGAGGTGCCCAGATCAAGCCCAAGATACATGATTTCCTCCCACGGAAAGCCAGCGGCGACTCCCATCGCCATTTATTTTATTGCCAGAAATTAATCGGCAAAGCGGGCTCTGTCAAAAGGTTTTCTAGGTTGGAATTTCGGCGAGAACCTGCATCACTCGTTCCAGAGCACCCGCGCCCTCCCACGCTCCGATCTCGGTTGTCTGGATGACAGCACGCATCGCTAAACCTGCATCAAGCCATTGAACCCATTATACTCTAATTGGTCGACAGGGTGTCCAGATCCGCCTTGGGAACAGTAAACCAAACATGGGTCTCATCGCGTCCCCACCATGTCTCTCTTGGGACATGTTCGAACACAAATGTCACCCCCTCAACGCGCGCGCAGCCGTTCAACTCCGCCGCAACAGACCTGACAACTCCATTCCGGGTGCTATGAGGCTCTGTCCGGTTTGTACTTGAACGCATTGGGTCAGAACCAACGTTCTGCCCTTCGCTATCAAAGTACATCAGCAAGATTCCGTGTTCTCCAACAAAGAATATATCCTCGGCAGGCGTCAAATCGAACTCTGTGACCTTGGCTATATCCCTTGGAAGGATCGCGTATTGAGGAAGAAGACATATGATGTCCATCGATGGTGAGAGCAGTGTGTCCATTGGGATTGCACCCTTGTCCCCCAAAGACCGCATCAAGTCTAAAGTGAAAATGTCGTTGTCAGAATCATTGGGAAACTGTCTCAAAATCAGTGACACAATCAGTAGTAGCACCGGCGCTCCAAAAATGACGATCACAACCAAAGCAAACAACGCCTTGGCGACACTGTCAAAATCGTAAAAAATCCGGCTTACTACCCGCCTCAACTCACCACTCTCCCATCAATCGTTCCCCAAAAGACCTCCGAACTTAAGGCTGTCAGCACACTTCAATCGGCCCCGGCATGGCGAAACGAGGTAATGTCGCGAACCTGAGGCCCGTTCCCTCAAATCCGCACAGCAAAACAGCTTCATTTTCGCCCTATGACCCAGCGCTATATACCTTAAGCACACAACTCATCTTGACCACCCCAAGATTCCACCGCATATGCCATT